>CAINWJ010000096.1 GCA_903854455.1 Candidatus Peribacteria bacterium
TCACCGATCCTGTGAGCGTCTCATGATTGAGGTACGAATTTCGTCCGACGGCTACCGATGAACTGTACTCAGGCTTCCGGTACGCCTGCACGTTGAAGTTGCCATACGCACTGCCTTCGACGTCATTTCCGGTCACTGCTGCAACAATGTTGAACCAGCCGAGTGACGATTCTTTTGCCAGAGGCAGGGTAAACGTGAAACTTCCGAACTCATTCAATGAAACAGTTTCATCCACAATCGAGTTTGACTCGGCATCCGTCACCGTCAATGTCACCTCGCGATCCTTGGAGGGAAGATGCATAACGCCATCCGCATCCAGGAAGCGCAGCATGCCCTTCATTTCGACCGTGTCACCTGCCTTGTAGATCGGCCTGTCCGTCGTGATGATGGACTGCAGACGGTACTTCGGTGCGACGGGAGAGAGGAAATTGCTGTACACATCCGAGAAATCGTAGGGCTGGAAACCGTTGTTCCACGTACTTGCTATGAACGAACTCTGTCCGTCTTTCTCCACACTCACCCAGAACTCAGGCTGACTGTAGTTACTGAAATCGCCAAGTGACGCGATCTTGCCACTGGTTTCGAAGAATCCCTGAGCATCGGTTGAGCCCTTGATGGGGGTTGTCCCGGCGAGAGTCGAGAAGGTAACTGAAGCACCCGGAACCGGTTCGCCCGTCTGCAGATCCGTGACCCAGACCAATGCCGATTTGCCCGAGTACTTGAGCGTCACACCCAGATTCGTCAATGCAAAGAACCGTTGCTCCACCCGCGGATTTCCTTGTGAATCCACCCACTCCGGCGCCTGCAAAGTCATCACGTAGATTCCGGACGGAAGCTCTTTGAGCCGTTCCTGAAGATCGAACGTTTTGATGGTCCAGGTATCCGAGACATCCAGTGTCTCGATGTTCCATGACCTCACATTGCCGGAGATCGACTTCAGATCAAGTGGCGTGTACCCGCTGTCCCTCCGATCGAAGCGGATCTTCCTAAACGTCTCGAGGCTGATCTGACCAACCTCGACATTCAGTGCGCTGACATTGACGTGATTCAGATAGAACACCGGCGGACGGTTCTGTTCGAAGATGTTGAACTCCTTGCCACGGGGATAGATGAACGCGTCGGGAGTGATGGGCTTGGTTTTGAACTTGAATGTCATCGGCTTCTTGAGCGTCTGTCCATACGTATCCTTGAGCGACGTCTTCACCGTGACCGTGTACTCAGTCGATGGCTTCAGGAGAGGGAAACAGCTGACCTCTGCACTGTAGGAATAGCAGGAAGTACTTTTCCATGTCTTGAGATCAGGAGAAAAACTGATACTGCTTCCTGTCAGCATGGTGATATTGGGCGGGCTCGTAAATGAAAATGATAGCCTGTTGTCATCGTATCCACCCTTCAATACTACAAACTCACCGACAGTGCTGAATTGCGCCGTATAAGGATCCGATGTTCCGAGCGTTCCGATTTTCCCCGGCAGATCCTTCCCAATGGTCAGCGAATACGATTTGCTGAACTGTAGAGATTTCTCAGGTACAACGATGATTTGCGTGCGATCCTGCACTGATTTCCCATGCTCTTCTTTGGTTCCGAACTTCAGGGTTTTGATGGAAACTGCACTCTGTGCCTGGTTCATCTGCGACTCCGATACAGAAATCGGAAGAAGTGATGACGAGGAAAGACTGATTGATTTCTTTGCTGTCATCAAATCCATCTCATGGTTGAATTGAACCGAAATGACACTCGTTGGTCCCTCCATATTAGATCCATTCGGGCTCACCGAAAGCACACGCGGACGCTCGGTCTCGAATGTCCAGGAGAACTCCTGCTCCGTCAGTTCACCGTTCACCATCTTGATCCCCTTCGGGACGGTAACGGTGTACGCAGTCGCTTCCGTCAGCGGCTCAACGAGAACGAACGTCGCGGTCGTTGTTCCGAGCCAGCGCCAGTGACCCTTGAGAGACGGAGTGATGGTCACCGGCCAATCCGTCCAGCGGCTGGCTGCCTTCGCCCCTTGCACCTGCGTCAACGGAACCACCGGTCTATCGAAGACGATGACGATATCGGTCTTCGGACCGACATCCTTCGCATCCGGGGCCGGGATGCGTGCACTGACAACCGGAGCACCTGCAACGATGAATGTGAAATCCATGTCACCTCCGAGAGACTGGCCGGAAGACCTCTTCGCTGCTCCGCCAACAGTCACGACATATGTCTTGCCCTCAGACAATGTACTTTTCGGCTGCAGAATAAGCTCTTCGCCATCCCATTGCATACTTGCTTGTACGCCGTCTGGCAACGTCAGATTCTCCTCGACCGACGCATGATCCATTTGCTCGGGAAATGAGAGCCTGAGTGGCGAGGAAGCTGCAATCCTCTGGTGCTGACCGACGATGAACAATGCTGGTGAGCGCGTCAGAAAATAGCTGCCGACGATCAGACTGGCTGTCAGAATGATCAGGGCAATAGCTCCGATGACGCGGACGTCCTTGAGTGAAGGAAATGACATGGAGGAAGGGGGGACGGAATGCGGTGGATAGGATACAGGAAATGACCAATGACCAAATCCCAATGACCAAATAATCACCAATTCTCAATTCGCAATTCAATATAATCAGATTGATGATTGTGCATTGGGAATTCTTTGGGAATTGGGCATTGGCAATTGAGCATTCAAGCCGCGGATCAGGAGATCTGCGTTTGCCTTGCGCCAACCAAATCCCGGTGGTGGCATCACCTCCCTCCGCTGTATACTCCGCACACATTTTTTATCATCTTCTCCACATTCTATGTCACAGAAAGAAGGTCAAAATGTCTGGTTCGGTGTCGCGATGTTCCTTGCCGGACTCGTCGTTGGCGTCATCATCATGACTGTTGTCGCCAATACAACATTCACGGGCATCGGCGGTAAGAGACCTACAGTTCCAACTGAACCACAAGTCGCAACTGCTACAGACAAAATGCTCGCGGTGATTAAAACGATTGGCCTGAGTGAAGATGCGTTCACCGCCTGCACGAAGGATGAAGGAGGTGCCATCGTTCAGAAGATCAATCAGACCGAGGCAGACGGACAGAAAGCCGGTATCCGCGGCACTCCCGGAAACATCGTTTACAGCGTGAAGGCGAAGAAGGGTCGCATCGTTTCCGGTGCACGCCCCGCAGAAATGTTCAAGGTTCACATCGATGCGTTACTGAAGAATCCGAATGCCAAGCTTGTACCCGATCCGAAGGATGAAAGCCTAGTCGAAACAACGACTGTACCGCCTATCGATCCCGCAACGGACTATATCCGGGGTAACAGAGATGCAGATATTGCGATCATTGAGTATTCGGATTACCAGTGCCCCTACTGCATGCGCGTTCATCCCACCATGCAGCAGCTTCTCCAGGAATACGATGGCAAGATCATGTGGGTGTTCCGTCACTATCCCCTGCCGCCCAACATGCACCCGGATGCCATGCCTCTCGCCATCGGTGCTGAGTGCGCCGGCAAGCTGGGTGGCAACGATGCCTTCTGGCAGTACACGGATGCGATCATGAGCCAGAATTGACCATGATTTATAGGATTTACAGGATTACCTTGATTACAAAACGGAGCCGAGAGGCTCCGTTTTTTTGCAAACAATTTTCAATTTGTTGAAAGATCAGTTCCTCGGAGGATCAAAATCTGCTTGAGTAAGCTGGCAGAATTTTTTCTGCGTGACTCGAAGAAACCGTTCAAGCCTTACACGTACATCTTTAAGTGGGCAGATTTGGAGTAGCTCACCAATTGCATCTCTCATCATCTGTGGTGTGCAAAGAGAACCTGCAGTCGCATTTGCCAAATCAGATCCTGAAATTTCAACAAAATTTTTGCTTGAAACATGGGGATGATCAAGAGCTTGTTTGAATCGAAGAGCGACTACTGATCGCTCGAATTGAATTCTGTCTTCAGCTTTTGACTTCAAACGATTTAGAAACGTATACGGATTCTCGTAATGTCTATCATCAACATCGCAATCTTCTCTGCCATTCTGTGTTCCATAATGGAAAAAAAGTCTAGCATCTGGTGTAAGGAAAATTTGTTGTGCCACCGTCGCAAGATTAGCTGCTGCACTGATTGCACACTTTCCAATAATTGCCTGCACATTCCACGTGTATTTCTTCTGACCTTTACGAAGAACCTTCTCAATTTTTTGCCGAAGAAATGAGTCTCCTCCTTCCGAGTTTATTAACAGGCTCACAATTGAGCCTCGTCGAAGGTATTGTTCTGCATCGTCATCACTACGTAATGATTTTATGATTTTCCCTAGGCTTATTCTCTGCCACTTCCCATCAGAGATGATATGAAATGGGAATCTTGTAATCTTTTGTTCAAATCTTTCGTCATCGCTATCACCATTAATTGGACGATCACATAATACTATTGCAGAAGTATCCTCCGGTTCATGTGGAAGTATGGACAAGCCCTTCATCATAATATAGATATTATATCATAATCTATATTATATTGCAACTTCTTCAACACGGATTACACCGTAAACTCCCCATCCTTGAAAATCACCTTCGTCTTGCCGTTCTCCAGCGTCGCCGTCACGGTTCTGTCTTCGGTGGAAATGATGTCCGTGTGCTCCGGCGATTCGTTGTAGCCCATCGCCTCCCACTCGTCCTCCGTCGGCTGGCTCATGTCGCCAATGTAACTATCACGATAGGCACGACCGAGGGCGATGTGCGTATTGCCGTACCTGCCGCCGATGTTTTCATCGAACAACGTATTCGCCATGAACTTCGTAATGCGCGAGAAGCGACGATCGGTGAGCGAAAACTCGCCGATCTTGTCAGCGTTCTTCCTCTCCAGCATGGCATCCAGAACCTTCTGTCCTTTCTTGGCAGTCGCACGGACAACCTTGCCGTTCTTAAACTCGAGTGCAACATCACGGAGAATATTGCCGTAGCGGTACAGCGGCTGATTGAACGCAATTGTTCCTTCCGTATGTCGCCAGTCGGGTGACACGAAGATTTCGAAGCTCGGGATGTTCCTGCCGCTGCCGCCGAGCCATGCTCTGTTCGAACCGACTCCAACGGTCAGATCAATCCTCTTGCCTTCGACCTTCACGCGTTGGATCTTCATGGCATCCAGCACCTTCTTGAGCCGATCCTGTTCCTTCTGGATGTGCTTCCACTCCTTCACGGGATTCGCCTTGTCTAGGTAGCAGCCAACGATGATCTCGTGCCAGTACTCCTTGAGCGTCATCCCCGCTTCCTTCGCCATCGCCTCGGTGCCCCAGAGTGCCAACGTCCATGTGAACTTGCCTTGCTGCTCCTTTTTATTTAGCCAGTCACGCATCTTGCGACGGGAATCCATGGCACGGAACAGTTTCCTCGGATCAACTGATTGCAGCTCCTTGGGATCGACATCTGCCAGGATGGAAACCTGATGATCGATGAGATCAGCCTCAGCTTTCTTGTACGCAGCGGGGAAGAACGTGAGCTGTTCATCGTTGGCGAGATTGAAGAAGATGCTGTCGGTCCCGGTCGGCATGATCCTCGCCTTCGGAAACGCTCCTGCCTTCAGAACCGCACGGAGCAGATGCGGATAGAGAGGCTTGGCAACGTCCGGTACATTGAGCTGGACGACCTCGCGCGGCCTCGCACCTTTCCCGCTTCCAAGAGCAAACGTTACAAGAAGATCCGCAAGCTTCCGCAAAACGTCATCTGAAGGTTGGTACATAGTGAAGTCACTGTACCGAGAATTGTTTGACGGAGGAAGTGACCCGCAGCATACATAATCATGAGCAAACCTTTTTCAAAATCCTGTCAATGGTTTGTCCCCTCCGGTGAGCGAGGAACCACTATAATCCGCGTGCCCATTTCCCCCCTTCCATGAAGCGTTTCCTCTTACCGTTCCTGATCTGTGTTGTCGCGGTCGCCATTATCGTTGGCATCAGCTACCAGGCTATCGTCAATCAGAAGCCACCAGTCCCGGCGGGAGGAACTGAGAGTTCACTGAACGATCTCAGTGCTTCCAGTGAATCGAGCGACGTACTGGCAACCAGGAACGTCAGCTACACAGGCATTATTCAGGAACTTTCAGATACAGCGCCTGCATCGACTTCCTCATCTGTATCGTCTGTATCCTCCTCTGAAATATCGTCAGCCCCAGTCACCGGCTACAAGCTCACACTGACGGATGGATCCTACGTGTTACTGGAATCTACGGATGTGAATCTCGTCCTGGCATCGTACCTGGGGAAGCGCGCGGAAATCCGCGGAACGGTGCAGCCGTCCAATCAGGCGGGAATTCTGCTGCTGCGAGCGGAGGAAATCACGGTTCTGGATCAGATCGCAGCCTCATCAGCGAGTGCGCAATTCTGTGGCGGCATCGCAGCGATCCAGTGCCCGACCGGATTTTCGTGCAGTGATGATCCATCCGACTCCTGTGATCCGAAAAACGGTGGGGCTGATTGCGGAGGAATCTGTGTAGCGAACACCAGTTCCTCAGTGAGCTCGGAGTCAAACTCGTCATCAGTCGCATCTGAAACCTCATCGTCATTGTCCAGCTCAGTATCCACGTCATCCTCTTCCTCAAGCGTTTCCTCATCGAAGCCAGTCGTCTCCTCATCTTCTTCCTCGACTCAACAATCGTCATCACCATCGAGTGCTGCTGCATCATCAGTACCGGCAGCTGATACAACGCAAGATCAGGAAGTACTCGCCATGATGAAGCAGAAGTACGATGCCGCTCTCTGGACACAGCAGTACTGCACCAGTCACATCGCCTTCTGCATTCCCGCTCACAAGAACTGGTACTACAAGTCCTTCGGTGCGACGACCTCCAACAGCTGGCATGTCGAGTTCGGCATCAATCCCATCGAGCAACTGAATGATGGTCCGATCATCCTGAACCTAGTCGCCGGTACCTCGGGATCCATGAATGCACAGAGCGGTCAGATCAAAACACAGGGCACGGACGTCGTCGGATTCTTCGACTGGAAGGACGGTCAGCACTTCGAGCTGATTGCCGATGCCAGACTGAAGGATGCGGTTACGTACATGCTTGGAAAGATCACGTCGTACACGCCGCCGGTGCAGTAATTGAAGAAACCGAGGAATCCGAAGAGTCCGAGGAATCCGACGAATGTCATCAATCCTTCTTAACAGCCTTCCACCTACCTTACCTTCCGTACGTTCCGTACCTTCCCTCGATGCCCCTCTACGCCTACCGCGCCACCGATGCTGATGGAAAAGAAGTGAAGGGTTCACTCGATGCTCCGAGCGAGGACAGTGCCAGACAAGCTCTTTCATCGGATCTGCATTTGACGGTGATCGAGCTCTGGGAAGCCTCCAGAACGCACACTCCGGAATCCGCACCACCTGCCCCGTTCCTCAGAACCAGCTTTGTCTTCGAGGGGAAGGATGCTGCAGGCACCGTTCACAAGGGAACCATTCAGGCTGACAGCAAATATGAAGCGTTTGAAAAATTGAAGCAGGATCACAATCTCATGCTGACCTTACTCACTCCGATGGGTGTCAAAGCTCCTGCCAAGGATCTGGATCTGGAGCAATGGCAACCGAAGACACAGAAAACCGCGCCAGTCATTTCTACCAGCCAAGCCCCTATCCCACAGCAAACTGCCGTCAAAGCACCGACAAACACTCCACCGTTGGCAGCCAAGCCACCACCGGCTCCGGCACCTGCCAAGAAATCAGTTGGCTTCACATTCGTGGACGAAGCGCCGACGCTGTCTGCTCCCACGACTCCGGCAATCACCCAATCGTCTGCAACCGGTCTTTCGCTCCGCAAGTATTTGCCATTGCTTTCTACACTCCGTCTCTACGCCGGATGGTTGCTCGCCTGGTACGGGCTCTTCGTGGCACTCGGTTACTATGCCACTGTCCGCTCGCTGCCATTCGAAATTCCCATGGTCATGTCGTTCTACGCCTCTCCGCTGATCTACTCGGTCACGCTGGCGGTTTTCCTATTCCTCTTCTGCACGGCGATCCAGAAAGCGATCCAAGGGAAGCTCGCCTCAGGACTGATACTGACGATCGGAGGAATCGTGGCGTTCTTTGTGTTGAGAATTTGAAATTCCGCACCCTCCCCCACCCCCTTGCCCCCTCCCCCGAAGGGAGAGGGGGAACCTGTTTTCAAAAAATGCTTCAAAGCAAGGCATCCTTCTCCCGCCTGTCGGCCGTAGCCTTGGCGAAGGCTGATCGGGAGAA
>CAINWJ010000097.1 GCA_903854455.1 Candidatus Peribacteria bacterium
CGGGGGTGGGGGCAAGCATCACCCTTTCGCCGGCGTTACCCTCTTCAAAACCGGCTTCGGCGGCAGCATGCTGCCACTCGTTCATTGTCGGGATATTCCGCTCAAATCCACGTACTGGCTGACGTACGCATTCGAGACAGTGCGGAAATGGAAACGGGGATTTTGACCGCTCAGATCTCAGAAGCTACGAGATCGTATCGCAAGGATTCACTGAATTCCGGGGCACGATGCCCCGGCTACGGAAAACATGAGATCTGTTATTCCCTAGTGACTATTTCCGCTTCTTCTTACCAATACAAGCGTACATGACGAGGTATAGAAGCGGAAGAACTCCCAGTGAATTTACCACCATCAGCGCAATGAACCACCACAATTGCTTCCTGCGTGCTGCTCCCCACAGGGCAAATCCGCGCAAAATGACATCAACAATCAGAACTGGAATAAGCCAAAGAAGGAGACCGGGTGGGATGGGAGATAGTTGCATAGTGGAAATCACTGTATAACGAAGATTCCACACTTCCAACTGATGTGAAGACATGTTTCATGTTCCCGCTGCATTTCACAAGGTACAATGAACGTACTTTTTTCCCGATACACTCCATGCCTCCAGCGACACAAAACACATCCGTCGATGCGAAATTGGATGAGATCATCACCTGCCTCCAGCGCATGGATAAGCGCGATAGGCTGCGAACAATCGGCGGATTCATCCGGGGATTGCTCGGTCTCATTCCGTTGATCGTGTTGCTGTGGAGCCTCTGGTACTTCGCAAGCCACGGAGAAGAGCTGATGAAGATGATCGCCAATCAGGCAGCATCCTCCGCAGCGCAATACACGCAGGGACAAAGCCAGGGACTGGTCGAGCAGCTGATGAAACAGTATTCGATCCCTCAGAAGTAAGCACGGACACCGTCTCTCCCCCACCCATCGTGCCTTCCCCGTTCCGCCGCGGAGAATCCATCACTCGTCTGGTCCTCGAAGCTCTGCCGGCTGTCGTCGCACTGTGGGTCATCCTCGTGCCATTTCTTGATGCGCCGCTCTTCTTCGACAGCAAAGTGCTCTATGCATGCTCCAGCTCGGTGGCAAACGAAGCATGGAGCATGTTTCCCTTCCTGTGTGCGAACCATCCATCCCCGTTCTGGACAGGTCTCTTCTGGATGGCAGACACACTCTCCGGCGGAAGCATTATGGTGATGCATGCCCTGATGTTCTCGGTTGCAACAGTGTCGATCCTTGCCCTCTCATCGATCCTGCGGCTGATGCTGCCCGGAAGACAGAATCTCTGCATTCGAGTAGGAGGACTCCTGCTCTTTTCGCTGCATCCTGTGATCATCGGAAATCTCACGGGTTTTAGCCTAGATCTCGGCATCCTTCTGATCTTCCCGATCTTCTTGTCCTTCCTACTCCATAGAAAGTGGACAATGACAACAATTGCGGCAACGTGCCTCGTCTTCACGAAAGAAACCGGACTCGCACTCTTGATCGCAACACTCGTGGTTTCCTCGATTACTGCGACGGATAGACTACGATGCTCATGGACGAGTTTCTGCAGTAGCTTGAGAGGAAACTGGCATCTCCTGATACCGATTGCCGCTTTCATACTCTATGCAGGATTCGTGATACTCAGATACAAAGTAGTGCCGGTTCATCTTGAACCTGGTATGTCCATCGTGGCATCACTTCACCGGAGAATGATTCTCCTGGCTGATGTAACGATGTTCCAATTTCAATGGATCAGCACCATCATCACAGGAATTGGAGCAGTGATTTTGGTTCGGGCAATGTTGCATCATGCTCTGCCAAAAGGTTTTCCCCTGCGGCATGCCATATTCCTCGGTCTGCTGTACGTCATCGGGATAGTGATCCTCACGCTCACCATGCCGTTCAATAACGTCCGGTACGTCATGCCTGTCATCCCGCTTGGCATCATCCTCTGTGCAGTTTCTCTCTCGCTCATCAGCCGGAGAAGATGGGTACATGCGATAGTGATCGGAGGGATGGTTGTACTGCAATGGTCGGCACTCTCCCGGAGTAATGATCCCCTCTCGCGGATCGTCTACGGAACCTTCCGCTTCGGCGATCAGACGCTCTATTCCATGGCACCGGCGGCGGAAGACGGCTGCTGTGGACAGGGACGGGACCAGCTCGTGTACAACCTGCAGCATCAGGCACTGCGACTGGTACTGGAAAAAGCATTCGCCACCATCAAACCAGGCACTGCCGATACCCTCGTTGCCGATCAGACAATGTTCAGCAATGCCTCTGACAAGCTATGGACTTCGTTCCCGCGTGGAATCGACCCGGTCTCCTTCCGCTTCTCAGAAAAAGTCTCAGCTCTCCACCCGAACTTCACCAATCCGGAATCCCTTCTACAAGGAACTGTATTACCGCAGAGTGCATACTTCTTCGAATTTCCAAATATTGATAACGAAGCGGCGAAGAAAATCATCCTGAAAAAATACGATGTCACCGAAACATATCACATCCGACTCGGACGCTATGCCATGACTGTTCTCCGTCTCGGATTACGGTAAATGGATCATAACCAAAAGATGTGAATTTGTGACAGAGTCGGCGGGATGACGCGCCAGGGGGGTGAAGGGGAAGGCACTGTTGCGCCGTCGCGGCGCGTCGACGAGATGGCTCCGAATCCTTGGAGGAGCCAGCGAGGAGACACAGTGCCGTTCTGGAGGTGTTGGCGCGCCGGCGTTTTGCCTGCCGGCCGTAGCCTTGGCGAAGGCTGGGCTCCACCTTTTTC
>CAINWJ010000098.1 GCA_903854455.1 Candidatus Peribacteria bacterium
ACCGCTGATCAGCTCATCGAGCTCGCCAGTGGTTTGAAGAGCTCTCCTGTTTTGAAAGAAAAAGTGACCGGAGCAATCCATGCACGATGGGAGACACTCAAAGGACAATTAGGGATAACAGATGCGACGAAGGGTCTGGAGAAAACAAAGGAATCAGCCGGTACACCTGCACCTGAAACTCCATCTGCGACCAAGGAAAAGAAAGGTGCAGTCGCTTCCATTATGGAAACACTGGGTGGTTATGCGGAGAGCACGGCACAGTGGTTCGGCGATGCCTTCAAAGGAATAAAGCTACCATTCTGGGCAAAGAAACTGGGGTACCGGGCATGCACACATGCGAGACTTTTCAATATCGGGGGCTGGCTGCCTGTAGGCGAAAGCATCGCAAGTTACGGCGAGCAGGGACTTGTCATGACCGAGATCAGCGAGACAATCGCAAATTCTCCGTACAAGGAAAAATTCACGTTTAGCGGCGCATGCAATTCGAGTGAATGGAACAACTACAAAGTACAATTCGCTGCAAATTCTGCCAATACGGCTGCGGTACTGACGACAAAATATATGAAAATGAAGGAAGATACACCAGGACCGATTGCCATCACATTGGATGACCTCCTCAAAGATCCCAAAAAAGTCCAGGAAGTAGCTGCAACGGAGGCACTCAAGAACAAAGAACAAGCTGTGCTGGCAAACCAAGAATGGAGCTCGCTCGGTGTTCGGGAAGTTCAGTTCAGCGAGACTGAGACATCTTTTGACCGAACGACCAAAAAGTTGGTCGCAAGCGAGAAATCTTTTGCTGCGAACGGTCAGGAACTTACCGAGAAAAATGGCGAATTACAAGATAAGAAGCTGCAAACGTTGAAACAAATGATGAGTCAGATAACAGGTGCGGACCGGCTGGTCATCAGTGGCACAAATACAATTTCATTCAAGCGCGAAAACGATTCCACGATTGCAAATATTTCTGTGACAAATAAGACAATCGACGAAGATACAGGAAAGTCACTAAATGAAATACTGACAAAAGCCACCTGGAAGGGATACAAGGAAATCGCGATCCAAGCGAATGATCGACAGGAGAACAAAAAAATGATTGAACTGAAATTCCAAGGAACCACAGGTGTGCTCTCCGTGCCGCAAGGATTGACAATGATTACGGCACTTGGGACACAAATTAGCGGATTGGATACAGACGATATTCCCGATAAAGGTCGTCAATGGATATTGAAGGATGGCAATTTTTCGAAAAAGGAAGATTCCGTACCTACCGCTTCATAAGTACCCCATCATCCTTATGGCCCCCGAAGCCCCCACCGAACAACCGGCAAGCCCAGTGGAAGCTGCGAAGCAGGCGTTGGCAGCTGCCAAGGCAAGTCTGATCCAGAAAGTACAGGCGGAGCTGGCAGCCGGTCCTCAGCGTCCGTCCATCAGTGCCGCACTCAACCAGCTGGCTGCAGCTGTGACGCCGGATGCCGTGAAGAATGCTCTCACTACGTTACAGGCTGATCCGAACTATCTCGCCATGAGCGAAGCGACGAGGACACAACTGGAAACGCTCCGGACGACGATCGGCACAACAACCAAGCAAGTGACCGACAACATTCCGGAGAAGGCACTCACCATCGGTGGAAAAGTCTGGGACTATGTGAAGTACCCCCTGACCGCTCTGGGAGGATTTGAAGCTGGAAGAATGTTGATCGGCGGAACGAAAACCGTCGGAGGATGGGTTAAAAATGGATGGGATAAGTTTTGGGATTTCTGCAAGAGCGGGGCGAAGCTGGGTCTCGCAGCGGGTGCTGGAGCTCTGGCATACATCGGCGCAACGTCGCTCTACCACGGATCGCAGGAGGAAAAGCCGAAGACGATGTAGGGCGAAAGGCATACACTGTGTCCCGTGCCCCTCTCCTATTCGCAGCTCCAGCTTTTTCGTCGCTGTCCGCGCCAGTACGAGTTTGACGTCGTGAAAGGTGTGAAGCGGACGATCACGCCGGGCGAGAGCTTCGGCTCCAGCATGCACAACACACTGAAGAAATGGGGAGAATTAGAGCTGGAACTAAGCCAAGATCAGAAGTCCGAAGCGGGAAAGCAGATCTCACTGCTGCCGGAAGAGAATCATCATGGCAATGCGCCGCGACCGCTCACGCTGCAGACACTCAGGACACTCTGGCGGGAATCGCTGATCGGGCAAGGCTACGCAACCCGCGCGGAGGCCGATGCGGCGTTGATGCGCGGAGATGGGATGCTCGAGGAAGTGTTTCGCTGGTGGAATAATGCTCAAGAGCGGGATGCTTCCCTCATACTGGTAGCTGTCGAGAAAAGCTTCCGGCTGTCACTCAAGGGAAGCACGACGCCAGACATCGTCATCACCGGCCGCTTCGACCGCGTCGAGAGAACTGATGAAGGTCTCCGGATCATCGACTTCAAAACGACGAACCCACGCGCGCAGCAGGACGTCGAGAACGATCTGCAATTATCGATCTACGCGCTTGCTGCAGCGGAAATCTGGAAGGAACCCGTGAGCGAATTGATCCTCCTCTGCATGACCGAGGACGGCGTCACCGAACAGAAGACAGCGCGATCACCGAGCCAGCTCAAAGACGCCGCAACGATGATCCGGCTGCTCGCAGAGAGAATCCAAACCGGGGATTATGCGCCGACACCGTCAGTGAACGTCTGCAGAAATTGCCCGTTCAGAGGAATATGTGATGTGAGGGCGGTGTAATCCCTCATCCTCGGTCCTTCTCCCGACCCTTCGGCTTCGCTCAGGGCGAGTGGGAGAAGGATGCCTTGCTTTGATACCTGATTCGAAATCATATCCCCCCTCTCCCGTCGGGGGAGGGGGTCAGGGGGTGGGGGCAACCTACTTCCTCGGCAACTGTCTCTTGGTCGAGTAGTTCTCCTGATTCTTGAGGCTCTTCACCGCCTCAACGAAATCCGGGCGGAAGCGCAGGAGGACATCCTTCACCGGCTCCTTCACGAAGTTGCCATCGAGCATCGAACGGGTCATCGTCGTGAGTTCCTTGGTGAGGTGGGTCTTGAGAATGGAGAGAAACTTGGCGGGTGCGGCGAGGTAGATCTCCTGGATCTTCTGCTCACGGACGACGAGACCGAGGCGCTTGACCAGCACGTTGGCGAAGTCGCGGAGACGGTTCTTCTCGATCTGGTTCAAGTCAGCTGTTCCGCTGAGCATCCCACCACCGCCAGCTGCTGCCGGACTGCCGACCAAGCCCTGACGTTCATCGAACTCCACTTCCTTAGACTCGATCAACTCTTCCTTGACGAGTGTGTGACCGCCGACATCCACCAGCTTGCACCGGTGATTGTCACAGATGACGAGGAGAGTGGGCTTGTCGATCTCGGGCATGGCATCGGGGAGGCGGACGGGCTTGGACATGAGGAGGAGGGAGAAATTGGTTGATGGTGCTATGGATAAGCAGCTCGACCGGAAGTAATTGAGACTGTAGAATGTAAAATGTAGAATTCGCAAGCGATCCCTAGGATGGTACCGAATCATTCTACAGTATACATTCTACATTTTACATTTTTTCTTTCTCGTATCCGGAAGCGAACAAACTGTCATTGCGCTCATTCCATCTCCGGCCTCATCGTCTAACGGTTAGGACACAGGATTCTCATTCCTGTAATCGGGGTTCGATTCCCCGTGAGGCTGCCATCAACCAAATGTCGATTGAATAATTCTATCTTCGACGTAATTCAATCTGTGATTACTCCCCCCTCGCCATCATCTCCAATCTGACCATCCGGATGTCATCGTACGGCACCGCTCCGTCGAAATCGTCGAAGACCGGTCGCAGCAGTTCCAGTCCATGCTGCTGAAACGAGGTAACGATCCCCGCACGCGCCGGAATGTCGGCGGTGAGGTAACCGACATCACACGCTTCGCCGCTCGCGATGATCTTCTCCATGTAAAGCATCACCCGCTGCGGCTTGATGCCGGACTGCGCGGCGATATTCGCAAGGCTCACCTTGTCTTTGATGAGCCGCGCGATGGACATCATGCGTTCGTGACGCTTCGGCTTCAGGGGCTTGGCTTTGCGGGGGAAGGAATCGGCAACCGGTACTTCCCGCACCGGCGGGACGAAGAGCGGACGCGGCTGGTACTTCTTCGCCTGATCGGCGAGTGCGTCGTAGAACGCCGTGACGAGCGGTTCCGCGCGGATCGATGATTTGCTCCATCTCTCAACCATCAAACCATCACCGGACCGGACACGGCTCATCGCGACGTATGCTTGTCCCGGCTCCCAGAGTGAGTGCAGATCCACGATGAGGCGATCGAGTGAGGCACCCTGCGCCTTGTGGATCGTCGTCGCCCATGCCAGCGTCACCGGGAAGTTGATCGCCGCCATCACCTCGTTGCCGTCGCCGTCGAGCACAGAAAACTGCTCCCTGCCAACCTCGATGGTTTCACCCGTGAGCAGCTCAACGAAGAGTGACTCCTCGCCAATCGCACCGATGTGCCCGAGGCTGCCATTTACGTACTGGAACCCACCGGAAGCATCGTTCTTGCGCATCATGACGAGCGCACCTTCCTTGAGCAGCAGCGTTTCCGGAATGGGCATGGATTTCTTGGCGGACTCGAGGTACTTCTCCGACCCGATGTACGTCGTGGGGAAGGTATGGAGCTTCTTCGGCGATGCCTCCAGCCTGCGCAGATTGTACTGCTCGGCCTGCGCGCGGTGCGGGTAGAGCCGCGTGGCATCGGTACCAACGCCCGATGGCGTCGTCCGCTCGTGGAGGAAGTCATGAACCCGATCATTCACAATCCCCTCCCGGACGAAGTTCAAGATCTCCAGAAAATTCACGTCCTGTGTCCGCATGACGGTGGAGAGGAGTGCCGGTTCGAAGCCGCTCTCCCGCCAGACCGGATGCTGGAATGCCCAATCCTTCGCCTGTTGAAACGTTGCGATAGGCGGCAGCTGCGCGAAGTCCCCTACAGCGATGATCCGAAGTCCGCCCCACGGCTCATCACTCCCACGTGCAATTCTCGACACAGCCTCCGCCGCCGCGAGCGTCTCGCCGGAGAGCATGGAGATCTCATCGATGACAACGCAACAGGCCCTGAGCAGGCGATTGATCACTCTCCTGTTTTTCACCGCTCTGGCTACCGCCACCCTGGCTCCGCCCTCCAGAATCCCGAGACCGAAGAAGCTGTGGAACGTCCGCCCACCGACGATCACCGCCGCGGCACCCGTCGACGCGACCACCGGAAACTCCGCCGAAGATTTGTTGGCGAGGTAACGGTCTAAGAGGAAGCTCTTGCCCGTCCCGGCGGCACCCGTCAGGAACACGTTGCCCTGCCGATGCAGCACATCCAGTGCCTTGGTCTGGCACGGAGTGAGTGACGCCAATGGTGCGGATGTAGTCATGGGAGCGGCGGGGATAGTAGCACTGGAGGACATGGGAGAGTGGGGAAATAAGCGTGACCGCTACTTCTCTCCCCCTGCAGGGGTAGAGACCGAGTGAGGGGAACGTGCGCGAAGAGGAAAAAGATTGGGACTTCGAGACAATGAATATAAATGGAGAGAAAAGGATGACTATTTTCTTGCCTTGAGATCATTGGATTGATAGACTGCTCTCGTATCCTGACGAAGAGGAATCCGAACGGTGTTAGTGCCTAAGGAGACCTCTTCACTTTATTGTATGCGACTTTTTCCTGAACGCCGGAGCTATCGAGGTAATCGAAGAAAGACGGCTGGAGCTTGCGATACAGAGAAGAAGCGACACTGCGGTTTGGGAAGAGAATTTTTACAAATCTGCCCCGACCTATCAGATAGTCAACCATCTTCTTGTAATCACCATCACCCGACACGAGCAGGATCTTGTCGAAGTCCCCTCGGTCAATCAGCGCTCTCATCACCTCGAAGATGATTTCAGTATCAACGTTACCCTTCTTGGCACCCTTCATATCGGATGTATGTTCCCGAAACATGAGCATGAATCCGGCTTTTTTAAGATTGTCGTAGAGTGCCTTCTGCTTGCAATCAATAAACCCGAGGAAATACAGCGCCTCAGAAACATGGTACTTATCACGGAGGTATATCCGGAACTTCCCGAAATCGATTTTCCAGTGGTTCTCCCGCGTACCGTAGTACAGGTTCTGGCCGTCGATGAAGGCAAGATTGGCTTCCTGCTGCATGCGGCAACAATGGTATACGTACGTACACCCAAATACAAGTCTGATGTTTATTCCAAAATTTCCCGATCCAAAGAAAGTCCATTAAACCATAGCTTTCCCTTGACGGAAGGCGTACGCTCACTTGTCTTCTTCAAGACACTTCTACTATTTCTCCTCTACCAGTATGGCGACAGGAACTATCAAGACCAAGACCGACAAAGGGTTCGGTTTCATCTCCGTCCAGGGTTCGGACGACGTATTCTTCCATCATAGCGCCTGCAACGGGCAGTATGAGAACCTGCAGGTCGGACAGACAGTGCAGTTCGATATCGAACAGGGCCCCAAGGGTCCCAAGGCATCGAACGTTGTCCTCGCTGCCGAAGGCACAGAGACAGCTCCGGCTGCCGACACGACATTGGCTGCCTAATACAACGCCAATCCCAGAGCACCCCGCTTCTGTCCTCGGACAGGGTGGGGTGTTTTGAATTCCCGTCAATCTTCTTGTGCTACAGAAAGATCCAATGGCACGATCCACGCATGCTCGAAGCCATCTTCTTCGATAACGACGGCATCTTGGTCGACACCGAGCCGATGTTCTTCGAGGCGACCAGGAGAACGCTCAAGCCGCTTGGCATTGATCTGACGCTGGAGTGGTTCATCGAGGAAAACCTGAAGAAGAATACAAATGCCTTCTCACTCCTCAGAGCAAAGGGAGTGAGCGACGAAGAAATCGAGAAACATCGCCATGCACGTAATGCGCTCTACGTCACTATGCTACTAAAGCATGTGCCAGTCTTCGACGGTGTTGCTGAAGTTTTGGAGCAGCTTTCGAAAAAGTTCCTCCTTGGTGTGGTGAGCAATGCTCGGCGAATTCATTTCGAGCCGATTATGGAAAAATCTGGACTCCGAAAATTCTTTACCTTTGAACTCACGCTCGATGACATCGGTAATGGCTTCGGGAAGCCAAATCCAAGACCATATCTGCTCGCAATCGAGAAGAGCGGCAAAGATCCGTCTGCCTGCATCGCGATCGAAGACAACGAGCGCGGAGTACTCGCAGCCCATCGGGCGGGAATTGGATGCATCGCCATTCCACATGCACTAACGAAGGATCATGATTTTTCGCTGGCAACGAACATACTCACATCGATGCGTGAGCTACCGGACGCAATCGGAATCGGAATGTAGTGGCACCCCCGTTCAAGCTATCCGCGCAAATTGCGCACGGGAGTCATCATCATATCCATCTTCGTCTTCTGGATGTTCGTCATCATTTCCTGGAACTTCTGCATGTCCGCCATCTTCTGCTGCGCTGTCTGAATATCCTCAGCCGTCCGATTGGGCTTGCTCAGAATGCCCTCGACTGCCTTCTGTCCAGTGGTCACCGCACCCTGGACGCAATCGCTCTTGGAATACGACATAGGTCCGCCGCGCACACCTTTGCACGTGCCGGCATCACCCGTGTTCTCCGCGATCTTCAGGAGACACTTGTCACGGGGAGGATTGGACCCCTGGAATCCGATGCCCTGAATGCGGTCACAGGTTCCCGGATCAGCTTCCTGCACACCGGCCGTCTGGTAGCAGTGATCACCGTTCTGCATGAAACCGCACGACACCGAGACTAGATCACCCAGACACCCCGAGAGAAGGACGGTACATGATGCGATGCCGAGGAGAGTGACGATACGACGCATGGATCAGGCCGTGAGACGGCGGGGGAAGAAACTGAGAAGGATGAAGATCAAAGCGAGGATAGAGAGAGTGATGCCGGAAACGAAGAGTGGCATGCCCATGTAGCCCACAACGCCGCGGGCAAGATCGGTGTAAAGCTTCTCGCGGAAGAGGAACTGGTATCCCGCTCCCGCTGACCACAAACCGGAGAGGAGAAGGAGAACCGGAACGGTAATGCGGAGCTTGGTGAGACGAACAATGAAACAAATCAATAACACGAGGAGGAATGCCAGAACGCCGACGACGATGAAGCCGATACCAGAATAGACAGCGTATGTCTCAAAGCCGTTGCGCCAGTTGTCGCCATCAAACACGATGACGCCCTTCCGTAGGAAGAATGAGATGTAATACGCAGCTCCGTAGACAAGAACGGCGATCACCGATTGCATGAAGCCGGAGATCCGTGGACGAGTGAGTGTTGATACCATCGGAAGTGGATTGTAAGGAGAGAAGAGAGAAAAAGGAAGGAGAGGATGGAATAACAGTACTAGAATCACTGATTTCCTAAGAAGTAATCTTTCTGATGGGAGAAAAAGATGACCATGTGCCAATGCAGCATTCAGATTAGGAAAAATGCGGCACCAAGGGCGGCGTGCGCCGCAGGTGGGGGTGTGCGGTCTGCCCCGCACCCTTTTTCTTAATACTGGCAAAAATGAAGACCGATGTGAAAGGGTGCGGGGCGTGGGAACCGGCGCACACGCACTTTCTTTGCGTACTTTCTTTCTTGCTCGGAGAAAGAAAGTACGAAGAAGCTCTCTCACTAAAGCAAGTTGCTGACATCGGTACACGACGCACCTACGGGAATAAAATTTACTCCACCCACAGCAACAAACTCTTCAAATAATCCGCCTCCGGATGGTACAGGTTGATAGGATGATCGAATGCCTGCCGGTGCCGCTCCAGGATCTTCACCTCACGCTTCGCCTGACGGGCGGCATGGAATATCAGCGTCTGAAAGAGCTGCACATCGACCTGATAGGAGCACGAGCACGTCAGGAGCAATCCTCCCGGCGGCAGGACTTGCAATGCCAGGCGATTGAGATCGGTGTACGCGTGTTTCGCCTGATCCAGATCCGAACTGCGCTTGGCGAACGCCGGCGGATCCAAGATGATGAAGTCATACTGGCGCGGAAGCGGGATCTTCCGCATGAACTGGAACGCATCCTCCGCGTACGCTCCGAAGATCGCCGCAGGAAGCTTGTTGATGGCAACGTGCTCCTTGGCGCGGGCAATCGCGGCGGCATCGTAATCGACCGCATCCGCAGTCTTGGCGCCACCGAGCAACGCATTCACCGAGAAGCCGCCGACGTAGCTGCAGACATCCAGCACCGTCCTACCCTTGGAGATCGAACGCACGAGTGACCGCATCTCCCGCTGGTCGATGAATAATCCCGTCTTCTGACTGCCGGCAAGCTCGATCAAATACTTCACGCCGCGTTCGACGACTTCGATCTTCGTGTTCATCTTGCCCTTCAACCATCCTTCACGATCCTGCAATCCTTCTTTCTTGCGCGCGGAACTCGTCGACTTTTCGAAGATCGCGGCGGGCTTCACCAGAGCGGAAATCGTGTCGACGATCCACGAACGAAGCTTGTCCATGCCGAGGGTTGTGAGCTGAACGACGACCACCGGTCCGTACTGATCCACGATCAACCCCGGAATGCCGTCCCCTTCCGCATTGATCAAACGAAAAGCCGTCGTATCGGCAGTGGCAACCATCTTCTGCCGCATAGCCACCGCCCGCTCGATATTCTTGCGAATAATCTCCATGGGATCCCCTTCTTCGAACCCGATCACCCGTCCGCAGATGTACGCCTTGCGATTGATCGTGGCATAGCACAGGAACGCATTCCGGACATCACACACCTTCACGATGGCACCGTCCTCGCACTGCGGAAACGTCTGGATGGCGGTCTTGAAGATGGAACAATGCCGGTTCTTCAAATGCACTTCATGACCGGCTTTGAGGATGAGAACGGGGAAAGAAGTTGCCATAGCGGGAGGACGGTAGCAGAGCAAGGAAGAGGATGCACTGCTCAGTAAGAAAAAAAATATTTTGAAAATTATCTAATCCGCAAAAAGAAAAAATCAGCATCATACTTCCTTACGAATAAGTGAGAAGCCACTCTTGGTATCTCCCGTAAATTTCCAAGAGGAAACCCAAGCAATGCAGCTCGGAAGTCCTCGACAAGCATGGCCAACATCCTGCTTAGCACAAGCGATGCGAGCCTGCAGAGCTTTAACGGACAAAGGACTCTCTGAACTAAGCAATAAAGCTAAGACAGCGAGAGTAGCTCCTCCAATCCTTTCTGGTATTTTTTGGTGCCACATTCGAGTTCGTATAGCTGTGACAATCTCGAATAATTCGTGCATTACAACAGAAGAAAATGGTCCATATGCCGACATAGGATCAGGACGTGGCATGGAAAGAAACGCTACCAACGCTGATGGCTGAACAATCCCCTGCTCATCCACAATGGGAGATAGTTCGACTACTAGTTGTGTTGGTTCTGTGACTACAGCTTTTGTGCCACGCGATGGCTTTTTTGGAAGCTTCTGCATGACACCCCTATACGCATCTGCCAACCCAGGAACCAAATCATCAATGCTTCGAAGTGTCGGTTTCGACGCTGAGTGACCACGTTCTTTCTCAGGCGAATCTCCCCCCTTGTCCATGGATCGTCGTGACATGCAAAGTCGGAAAAAATAGATTGAAATCATGCGACAAAATAAACCCCACAGCAAGAAATCCAGTCCGTCTCCCAATTCCCAATCCCTAATTCCCAACCCCCAATCCCCCGCTCGTCACGCCACAACCGACTTTCACAAATAATGTCCTCAGTGCATTGAGAATCACGATCACATCGATGATCTCCTGCAATAGCGCACCGACGACCGGCGGAATGAAGCCCATGGAAGCCAGAACCATGAGAACAAGACTGAGCCCGATGCCGATGAAGATGCTCTCCTTAGCAATCCTCAGAACCGCGTGCCCAACGCACATCGCCTCGCCCACACGCTCGATTTTTTCCAGGAGAATGACGACATCGCCCGCCTCCGATGACGCAGTCGATCCGTGGCTTCCCATGGCGATCCCGACGTCAGCAACCGCGATGGCAGGCGCATCGTTGACTCCATCGCCGACCATGACGACCGGAGCGAAGTTTTTGCGGAGATCGGTCACCGTGCGAACCTTGCCGTCCGGCAGTGCCTCGGCATAAATGTCCGCTTCTGGAATGCCGACAGCTTTCCCGAGCTTCAGTGCCACGTTCTTCTTGTCGCCCGTGAGCA
>CAINWJ010000099.1 GCA_903854455.1 Candidatus Peribacteria bacterium
CGCCGGCGCGCCAACTCCTCCAGCCCGGCACCGTGTCTCCTCGTTGGCTCCTCCAGGGATTCGGAGCCATCTCGTCGACGCGCCGCGACGGCGCAACGGTGCCTTCCCCTTCACCCCCCGTGGCGCGCCTCCCACCGACTCTGTCACGGAAAGAGTTTCGAGCTGTTTTGCACCATGTTATCCAGTCGAAAAAGTATTCACCACCTTTTGATTTTATCGGTCTGTTTTTGTTTATGGCTCATGTACCAGTGTCAAAAATTCTCACTGTTTCGCCCCCAATTTCCGGAGCTCCACCTCCACTTTTTTCATCGCTTCCGCAAAGGCAGCGCATGCCACTTCTGTGACCGGAGTTCCTGACTGCAGGAATGTATTCGTCTCCGCTTCCTGTGCGCGCGCAAGATCGCAGAGCGCATTCAGCTTCATCGTTCCGGACGTTCCGCCGAGCGTATGGAATCCGCGATGCAACGCAGCGAGGGCTTCCGCATCCGATCCATTTTTTTTCAGTGCATCCAGCGATGTTCGTATGATGTTCATCTGCTCCTTTGCATCGGAGAGGAATGCCGGCAGATAATCTTTGAAATCCATGGGTGAGATCAGCACTTGCATCGTAGGGATGTTGTATTGTTTTTGCAATTTTCATTATTGGACAGTGCTATAATGAACGTATGCAGCAAACTATTTTCATTGCAGATGACGATGCATTCCTGCGACAGGTCTATACGAAAGAATTGTCGGATGCCGGGTATAGAGTTGTCGCGGCTGAGAACGGTGAGGTGGCGATCAAGCTGCTGAAGAAGGAGAAACCGGCAGTCATCTTCCTCGATATTCTCATGCCGGGGCAGGACGGTTTCGATGTACTGGAAGCCGTAAAGAAGACACCCGCACTCTCACTCGTTCCCGTGATCATCCTCACCAATCTGCATCAGAAGGTGGAGGTGGAGCGTGCCAAGGAGCTGGGCGCACACGAGTTCCTCAGCAAAGCGGAGATCAAGATGGGCGATCTCGCCAGAGTGGCGAAGCAGTTTGCTTCTTCCTCCTCTACACATACTTCTTGATCAGCGTTGCCAGCTGATCCAGTTCCATGTCGCTCTTCACGAAGTAGTCGCGTGCACCGAGCGCCTTGCACTTCTCCTTGTCGATTTCCTGGCTCAGGTTACTGAGCACGATCACCGGGAACTTGTATCCCTTCTTCTGGACGTGCGTCAGGACACCGAAACCATCGACGTCGGGCATCAGGAGGTCTAGGAGCAGAAGATCCGGCTGCTGCTTCGTGATCGAGTCGATGGCTTTCTGACCGTCTTTTGCGATCTCGATCTCGTATCCGGCTTCCTGCAGCTCTAACTGGTACATCTTCACCAGGAAGGCGTCGTCTTCGGCGATGAGAATGCGCTTGCTCATGAGTTGGTAGGAGGAGTGAGTGGCAGAATGAGACTGAATGTCGATCCTTCGTTTTCCGCAGAGACAAAGGAGATTCGTCCTCCGAGGAGCTTGGTCAAAGCATACACCAGGTAGAGCCCCAGTCCAGTGCCGTCGGGGATCTTGTCCACCACGTTCGTTGCGCGGAAGAACTTGGAAAATACTTTGTCCTGCTGATCCGGAGGAATGCCGAATCCTTCATCGCGGATGTTGATGTGCACGTCGCTGCCCAGCACCTTGGTTGTCACTTCGATGGTCTTGGCGTTCGGGGTGTACTTGATGGCATTGGTGATCAGGTTTGAGAGAATTTCTTTGAGCAGTGCCGGGTCCGTTGTCAGTGAAATCCTGTCGTCGAGTCGGAATTGGCACTGTTGCATCTTCTGCTCTGCCAGGGGATGAAATTCCGTACAGAGTTCCTTGATGATCGACGATAGCGCAGTGGTTTTGTTCTTCACTTCCATCTTCCCGGCTTCGATGCGCGAGAGGTGGAGCATGACGTTGATACTCTCCGCCA
>CAINWJ010000100.1 GCA_903854455.1 Candidatus Peribacteria bacterium
CAGCAAGTCCGACACCAGCAACAGTCGCACCCATAATCACGAGAAGCGTCACAAATTTATTGCGCCACGCAGCTCTGAGTACCCGCTTGATGATGCCCGGATTATCCTCCAACTTCTTCTCGTACCCTGCCAATGCCGCAGTTGTTTCCAGCTTGAGCTTGAGTTCACTCTCCAGAGACGACAATGATCGAATGATTTCCTTCCGGTTTTTCCCGAAGCGCTCCTGCAAGCCAGGATCATTCTGAATGCGTTTCACAAGTTCATCCCGACTCCTGAGAACAGCCTGAAGAACATCGAAATCCGACTCGAAATGGAGACTCTCCTTGAGAAGGCGAAGTTCTGCTTCAAACGCACCTGAAGATTGCCGAGGTTGTTCTGTTGTTTGGGAAACCATAACAATTAGCTTGAAATTTGCTGAAGAGACGTAAGCATGTCGTGCCTCATCTCTGTGAATGCACCGATATCATCGATATTATCGGAGGTTGCTGCCGTGGATAGTAACTGATTGATGATGATCGAGATGACGTCAGGACCAAGCGCGAAGAAAAGTCGCGAGACATCCTTCGGATCAGCTGTACGAATATCAATGGAATCTACGAGCTTGAGGATCTCATCCGACGACGTACTACCTTGTAAACGCCTAGCTACTTCAAAAAGTTCTGGAGTCTTGAGCTGAATCAGATCAAAACGCATCCGACGACGATCATAGCTATCCTGAAACGTCAGTTGCTCCTGGGCAATATCACAACCATGGATGATTGCATCCGGCAACGTACGAAACAACCGCTCTTCCGCCGGTGTCAGATAGAGAGCTGCCATTTGTTATGTATTATACCTGAGAAGTGATTATTTGCGAAGAGCATCACGTAATTGTGCTGCTCCAGTCGCTACTCGCTCTAAGAGTTCAGTTGGGATACCGGATGAATGAATAGTCTGAAGTTCGGATAGTTTATCTCCCTCCCTCTGCGGAACGATCGTCACCGGAATCTGCATTGCAAGCGCAGCAAGGGCGCCGTGGTATCGCTGGGTCAGAACTTCCGTCGCAACACCGATTTGATCGAGCAGCTGATGGACCGTCGGAATCTCAACAATCTGCAGAGGTGTCGTCACCATCGATTGAATTTGACGGGCAATCCTCTGCTCAGACGCATCAGGTCTCATGAGCAGAATCCTGACATTGTCCCAGTGAGCGACAAGCTTGCCAGTAACTGCGACAAAGAACTCCTCGCCGGAATTGTCACGCGGGATGATCGCCAGAGTGCGCTTTCCGGTAGATTGCCTCTTACGGGAGGCGAAGAGACTGAAAATAGGATCGAATGTGAGGATGGGCTGAACCCTGAGATTCCAATCCTGCAGACGCTTCATGGATGCCTCGTCCCGTACGGAAATGAATGCAGCGCGTTTGAAGACCCATTTGGTAAGCCAAATCGAATACGATGATCGGAGCGGTCCGACACCCTGGAATGCCATGAAGATCGGCTTTCGGAACAATCGAGCCACGAAAGCATGCCACCACCAGAGGAGGCAGGCAAAGGACGATTCACTGTCTGTAAAGAGCGACCCGCCGCCAAAGACCACTGCATCAGTTCTCATCAATGCGCCGATCGTCCTCCACCACGGACTAAAGATTGACCGGACGCCACAAGGAAGCCTCGGTACCTCATTTGCTCGACATGGATGATGACTCAATACTGTCCACTGAATTTCGGGAAATGCCTCCAGAAAATACTCCCGGAGAGCCTCATCCCCCAGATTGCCGACGCCGTAATTGCCGATCAGGAGACAACGCATGGCGTAAGTATATGGTATGGAGTATGAAGTATGCAGTATGTAGCAAAGAGAATAATTGAGATTCAAAAAAAGACATACTCCATACAGGATACTGAATACTGAATACTACTTCGATTCTGGTGCCACTACCTCCGTTGCCGTTTCTGTCTTTTGAACCTCTGGCGGCGGTGCGGCGGCGATGGAGAATTCCTCGGCGCTGGTGAATCTCTCGCTGATACGGGCGCTCTTGCCGCTGCGTCCACGCAGGAAGTTGAGCTTGGCACGACGAACCTTGGCGACTTTCTTGACCTCAATCTTCTCGATTAAAGGAGAATGGAGCGGAAAGACGCGCTCAACACCGACACCGGATGCGATCCTGCGAACAGTGAAACTTGTATCTGCGGTGCTGTGTCCACGATGAACACCGATGACCAGCCCCTCGAAGACCTGCACGCGCTCTTTGTCGCCTTCCTGCACCTTCTGGTGCACACGAACAGTGTATCCGGGCTGGATGTCCGGACGCTGCTGCTTCATCTTCTCTGCCTGTTCCTGGAGTGCGATACCTGTCATAAGCGGGGGGACTCTACGCGAGAGAGCAGGAAGATGTAAAGGGAATATTTAGGGAACGAGGAA
>CAINWJ010000101.1 GCA_903854455.1 Candidatus Peribacteria bacterium
AATGTAGAATGTAAAATGTATAATGTAGAATGATTGCTTTGAGTCCTCAAAACCTATTTGAATTCTACATTCTAAATTCTACATTCTCAATTTGCCCATTCGACCTCTTACGAATCCTTACGCCTTAACACGTGTAATCTTCTTGAGAGCCTTGCCCGCCTTGTCCTTGGGTGCCGCAGGACCAGCATACGGTGATGCGGAGAGGTTGCGCAGGCGCACGATCTCCTTCCCGATGTAGACGGAGTGACGATTTCTGCCTCGATCTTTACTGAGGCGCTTTGATGGGACTGGCTTCTTGGACATGGGAGATGGGGAACTGCGGCATTGTCGGGATGAGACGGCGGTCTGTCAATGCAAAAGGGCTGTCGGGAAGAAGGAACCGAGGTTACCGAAGGGACCAAGGTTACCGAGGTGTTTCGTTATGCGACGACTTGAAAATACTTCGGTCACTTCGGACACGTCGGTTTCCTCGGTCCCCTTTCATCGATCTATCTTCTCCTCCCTCCGATCGCCACCATGAACCGCACAACGCTGATGAAGAGATTGAACGCATCCAAATAGAGAGATAATGCAAGAAGTACCGGAGCCACCCCTGCCCCCTCCATCTGTCCGATGCGCTTGAGATCGTAGGCAAGGTAGAGCGAGAAGACGAGAATCCCAACACCCGAAGCGATCACTTCGAACGGTCCACCACGGAGGGATGGGAAAATCAGTTGGAGAATACCGAGAATGACGAGACCGATGACCGCATTGAAGAGCGCTCCGCCGATGGACCCGAGGCTGTCGATGCCCATACGGGAAAGAACGGCTGCCGCACCGGCAAGCATGACAGTCGCTATGGTTGCATTGATGAGAATCGTGGCGCCATTGGCATAGCCAACCAAAACAGAGATAAGAAACGGAGTGATCGTTAGACCTGAGATAAGCGGAAACAAACCAAACATGATGTAACAAAGCGGTGATGTACGAGACCACATCCGTGCTGTCAGCACGAGAACGAACTCGATCATAATCAGCAAGAATGCCCAGCCGGATGCGATGATCGGCAACGCGAAGGTGACGCCCGCACCGATGCCGACGAGGGTTAAGAACATCGCAAGAGCAAGCAATGCATAGACCGACGTTCGGCGCGATGCTGCCAGTGCTGGAACGGATGCAACGGAGGAAGAAAAGAATTGTGGGCTCATGACGAAATGATACTCCGACTGCATGGAAAGGAAGAAACCGAAGTATCTGAAAAGCTCGACGAACATTCGCCGTTCCGCGGTTTCTTTGGTTTCCTTGGACTCCTCGGAATCCTTGTCCGGCATTACGACATTGTCTGAAACATCTTTCTCTGCTACAATAATATGATTTATGGGCTTCAGACAGCGAAACTTCCTGAAGGCTGGACTGACCGCAGCATTGCTTGCGGTTCCGACACTGTGCCAGGCGGGAACCGGCGCAAAGCTCCTGAGTGCCTTCATCATCGGGCATGTTTTCCAGGAAGTGCTCATCGCATTCTGGGGAATTTCGCTCGCAACACTCCTCTATTACGGAGCAAATATGGTCATCAATAGTGCCAAAGATCAGGCGTACACCGATACTGTCACCTCCTTCACCAATGCGATCATCGGATTCATCGTCATCTCCGCGGCATCGACGTTTGCGGCATCATTCCAAATCTACAACCCGTCAGGCATCGGGCAATTACTTGCCACCATCGCAGGCACCTTGGTACGTGCATCGGCGGGCATCTTTGCACTGATGGCAACTATCGCAGGATTCCAGATGGTACTGTCTCAGGGCGAAGAAGGCGAGATCACCAAGTGGCAAAAAGTCCTCCTGGGAAACGTCATCGGCGTCATGATCATGTTCGTCTCATCTGTGTTGGTCAATGCAGTCTTCGATCCTCAACATCCCGAGAAAATCATCGAGGAAGTGAAAGGAATTGCCCTCTTCATGTTGACGTTGCTCGGCTTCGCGGGAGCCATCTCGCTCGTCATCGCAGGAATCATGCTCATCATTTCCATCGATGAATCGCTCCGTGATAGAGCGAAGAAGATTGTGATCGGCACACTCATCACTCTCGGCGTCGTCCTCGCGTGCTACACCCTCATCCTGACCTTCGCGTAATCGTCATGCGTCGCCACCCCATCCTCCTTAGGCTCGCTCTCATCGGCATACTGCTGCCGTTGTCACTGGAGCCTGCTTTTGCACAGACCGGAGGCATGATCATCCGCGAAGCCGCATACAACCTGATCCTGAGAGTGTCCCCCGTCATCCTGATCGTCAGCATCCTGACCGTCGTTATCCTGGGATTCACATTGGTTGTGTCTCATGAAGAAGCTGCGCTGGGAAAAGCGAAATCAACACTGATGGCCGTAGCCATCGGTGCAATCATCGTAACCGTCATTCTGATGATGAGCGGGGGTTCGTTCAACGGATCCACTCCGCTGAATGGCGGATTCATCGGCATGTTTTATAGCGGCATTAATACACTTGTCCCGTACAGCTTCAGTTCGGTTCTGAATTTCGGAAATGCGGATGCGATCGGATGGGAAGCACAAGGTATCGCCGACTGGATTACGACGATGGCTGCTGTCTTCGGGATTCTGATGATCATCATCGCAGCGCTTCGTGCCTTCTCGTACGTCGGAGCCGATGACAGCAGTTACGACAAAGTTCGGCGTGCGGTCCTCCACACCATCATCGGGCTGGCTATCATCGGAGGTGCGTACCTGCTGCGAAAAGCATTTTACGCGCCAGTTCTCGAAATCCAGGGAGGAGCGTTCGGTGTCACCGTGCCATTTCCAGGTGGCGAAGCAAATCCGAATTCCATCATGTTGCTCATCAAGGAGAAAATCATGATCATTCTGGGATTCCTCACGATCATCGCCGTCGCCGTCCTGGTCTACGCAGGCTTCCGGATGGTCATCAGCTTCGGCAAAGAAGATGAATTCACCGCAGCCAAAGATCTGATGTTCCGGGTAATCGTGGGACTTCTCATTATAGGATTCAGCTTTACGTTGGTATGGATCGTGGCGGCAATATTCAAATAGAACACCTTTTGAAATGGGCGCGAAGAAAAGAAATACTGATGAGTATCTAGTATGCAGTATTGAGTATGGAGTATGCGAGGAAAAAGCCTGCCGAATACTGAATACCGAATACTGCATACTTATCCAGTGTTCATCTCACCTTTCCCACCACCTCCAATACTTCTCTCGTCTCCCCCACATCATGTGTCCGGATAAAACTGGCGCCGTTCTTCGCTGCAATGAGCGTTGCTTCGAGTGTTGCCGGCAACCGGTCTTTCGGGGCAAGTTTCTGCGGTCCTGCGAGGAATGATTTCCGTGAGGGACTCACCAGCACCGGAGCGAGACCGGTGAATCGCTTCAGTGATTGGAGGATCTGGAATGAGTACTGCGGATCTGCAGAAACGAAATGCCCGAGCCCCGGATCAACGATCAATTGTGAAGTGTCGACCCCCGCCTTCCGTGCAACTGCTATTCGTTCAGAAAGAAAATCGTGAATGACTTGAATGACATCAGCATACTGTTTCGGATCAACAGTTGTGCGTGGACCCGAATCTTTGCTGTACATCAACACGTACGGACACCCTGCGGCAGCGATCAGAGGAAACATGGCAGGATCCCCTCTCCCGGCTGTGATGTCGTTAATCATGTCTGCACCCGCATCCAGTGCTTTCTTCGCAACCGCTGCCTTCCAGGTATCCACTGCGATCCATGCCTGCGGCAGCTTCTTCCGAATCGCCTGAATAGCGGGAATGATCCTCTGGAGTTCCTGATCGGCAGTGACATCCTTCGAACCCGGCCCAGTGGACTCTCCACCGATCTCCAGAATATCCGCACCATTGTTCAGGCAATCCTCGGCATGACGGACAAGCGTATCGACACTACTGAACCGACCACCATCGAAGTATGAATCGGGCGTAACATTGAGGATCGCGACAATGCCGACGCGATTGCCGAGATCGAGGGAGCGATGACGAGAGTGAAGCTGCATGCGAAAAGGGGTCAAGTATCCAGTATTCGGTATGTAGTATGCAGTATTTTGCGCGGTGGCATAGTGGCGATACTCGATACTGAATACTGCATACTGAATACCCTCAAGTCCTTCTTGTGCTTCGCTCACCCTGGAAGTGTTATACTCCCACCATGTGGCCATTCTCCAAAAAGCACACTGAAGAGAAACCGAAGCGTCACCGTACGCTGCGACGGGTGATTGTGGGATTCATCATCGGCGGAGCCATCACCTCCATCATCGGAAAATCCATCATCAAGGAACGACGCAAGGAGCATCTGGGGGAAGACAGGGCAGAGTAAATGACCAATACCCAATGACCAATGACCAAAGAATTCCCAATGCTCAATACCCAATCGATTTGAAAATCTTGTTGATTGGGAATTCAGTAATTGGACATTATTTGGGAATTGAGTATTGGACATTGGTCATTCCCTACTATTCTCCAATGGCTGCTTCTACTTTCTGAACTGTCTCCTCCATCTTCCCTTCCACATTTTTTATCTGAACATCGGTCTGAGATGCGACGGATAACTCGTGCTGCATGCTCTTCAGACGACGGTTCAGTTCTTCATCCGACATCGGGGCGCGCTTGCGAATGTGATCGATAAGCTGCTCCTCGCTCTCGGGCAGGATGAAGATCGTGAGAAGTGGGAACGATCCGCCAGGACGCATGAACAGCCGATGCACGCGGATGCTCATGAAGCCCTGCACATCGACTTCGCGAATCACCGTTTTGCCCTGTTCGATGGCTGGAATAATCTCGGAAAGCAATGTGCCGTACCGCGGACCCGCGTGAACCTGTGCGAATTCCAGGAACTTATCCTCTGCGAGCCACGTCGAGAAATCCTCCTCTGAGACGAAATGGTAGAGATCATCGCCTTCGCCGGGGCGTCGCTCGCGTGTCGTCGCCGATCGCGGGAAGACGAATTCAGGACGTCGCTTGCGAAGCTCCTTCAAGATCACACTCTTGCCGACTCCACTTGGGCCGATGATGAGGACGAGTTTCCCGGATGACATGATGGAGGCATGGTAGAGGAAACAACTGCAATTCGTGAAATGCGAATACAAGTAATCTGAATCAATACAACTTCGAACGATGCAGAACGCGCAATAAGCGGACCTCCTTGCATTCATCATCACGATTGAAAAGGACACGGTAGTTACCGACACGCAGGCGGAAATCAGCCAGAGCAAAATGACGGAGTCTGCAGACCTGTAGACCATCGGGCCATGGCTCGCGCTTCAGTTCCTGGATCCGCCCGATGATCCTGAGCATCTCCTTGCGCGGAATGCCCATCATATCCTTGTGCCAGATGCGCTCATCTGCGAGCAGGAGTGCGTAAGGCATGTTTTTTGAGATAGGAATCAAACGTCACCGGAGATGTTTTGCCGGCGCGATCGAGGGTGACCAGATCGGCAGTTTCCTTGTCATGCAGTTCCCAAAGCTCTTCCCGGAGCTGGTCGAGGATCCCCGACCGCATCATGAGTTCTGCGGCTTCTTTGGAAAAGACGATGCCCCGAACGGCGTTCTTACTCAGAACGATGCGCATCGGTTCAGTATCGTCAAAAACACCCTTGAGCTGGCGCTGAAGATCGGTGATGGAAATGCTGTGATGAAGCATGGGAAAATAATGGAATTACATGATAATTCTATAGGTAATTGTACCAAGAATCAAGAGAACGCTACCATTGCTCCGCATGCACAATCCCTTTGCCACCCTGCCTGTACCGACCCCCGACCCACTCTTCGCTATCGCAGCTGAAGCGCAGGCTGCAGGAAAAGCCGCCATCAACGGGACTATCGGGATGTATATGGATGAGGATGGAAACGTCATCGTATTTCCCAGTGTGCAGAAAGCAATCGCCGATATCGCACCCACATTACCTACACAGTCATATGGCTACCCGCCGCTCCTGGGTCTCCCGGGATTTCGTACGGCTGTTGAACGCCTGATCTTCGGCAACAAACATCCGTACACGGTCGCATCCATCGCATCCACCGGCGGTACCGGAGCGCTCGCCATCAACCTGCGACTCCTGAAAATGCTGGTGCCGTCAGGCACGATCATCGTCCAAAGTCCGCTCTGGGCTAACCATCCCCCACTCTGCACCTCAGCCGGTTTCACGATGAGCGATGTTCCGTACCTGAAGAATGGTCTCCCGACTGTCGAACCTATCATTGCCACACTTCAGCAAACGAATGCACCGATGGGGCTGCTGCTGCAAGTAGGCGCACACAATCCGACGGGATTGGATCTCACGACTGATCAGTGGAAGGAATTGATCAGTGTACTGAAGAAGAAAGAATGCACCGTGCTGCTGGATTTTGCCTATCAGGGTCTGAAGGAAGGGATTGAGGATGATGCCGCTCCGATTCATCTCTTTATTCAGGCAGGCATTCCGACCCTGATCACATGGTCGGCTGCGAAAAATCATGCTCTGTACTCGCTGCGCCCCGGACTGGCTTGTGCCGTGGTACCGGATACGAAGATGAAGGCGATCGTCGAAACGCATTACTCCCGCATCACCAGGATGCTGCACTCCGTATCATCGACGATGGGGCAGATGATCGTGATACGCGTCCAGGAAAAGTACCGGACAGAGTGGGAGCAAGATCTGAACGTTGCGCGGGCAATTATCGGTCGGAAACGGCAGATGATGATCGACGGTCTGCCGGAACCCTTCAAGACCGCTCTGCGAGGCTACGGACTCTTCGCCATGCTGCCGCTCACATCAGCGCAGGTGCAGCAACTGAAAAATGATGAGAAGGTCTTCCTGGCACACGATGGACGCATCAATGTCGCGGGAATTCCGGAGGCGAGGATTCCGGAGTTCTGTGAGAAGGTGGCTCGAATCAGTATGTAGTATCGAGTATGGAGTATGGAGTATCCAAATCCAGTTCAGAGTTTACCTCATTGAATACTGCATACTGAATACTGCATACCGTATACTCATATTATGTTCACCGGAATCATCGAAACAACGGCAACCGTCGTGAATACCAAAGGATCGCTCACACTGACGCGACCTGCGATGTTCGATGATCTATCGATCGGCATGAGCATCTGTGTCTCCGGCGTCTGTCTCTCCATCACGGGTTTCGATGCCAAGACAATGACGTTCGATGTCATCGACACAACTCGATCGAAAAGTACGCTCGGGAAGCTGAAGAAAGACGACCTCGTGAATCTGGAGCGTGCACTCGCCGCAAACGGTCGCTTCGACGGGCACATCGTGCTCGGACACTGCGAGGGAATCGGAAAAGTCATCAAGGCGGGAAGTACGCTGACGATCGATATTCCCGCTCCGCTCGAACCCTACGTGGTTCCGCACGGCTCCATCACGATCAACGGCGTTTCGCTGACGATTGCTGCGCTCAGAAAAACAATGGTGACCGTTGCTCTGATACCGCTGACGATGAACGATACCAATCTGGGAAACCTCAAGGCCGGGGACATCGTGAACATTGAAACGGATATCCTGGGTCGCTACATTCTCCGTGATTCTCATGCCAAAAGACGTCACTCCTGACCTCGGCAGAACTCCGGCAAATCCTGCGTGGAAGATCGCGATCGTGCGAAGCCTGTGGCACGGCGAATGCACAGCAGCACTGGAGGAAAGCGCGATTGCAGCACTCGTACAGGCTGGAATCAAACGGAAAAATATTCTCTGCATCGATGTGCCGGGATCATTCGAAATCCCACTCGTCGTCCAGCAAGCATTCGAAAAGTCTGACGTCGATGGTGCGATCGCCTTCGGCGTGATCGTGCAGGGAGAAACACATCATGCGGAGCTGGTCGCAAATCAGGCAGCGGCAGGTCTGATGCAGGTGCAATTGCAACAAAAGAAGCCTGTGACGTTTGAAATCCTGTATGTCGATCACCTGAAAGACGCGGTTGCCCGATCGATCGGCAAAGAGTCAAAGGGTCGACTCGCAGCGCTGACGTTGCTGAGTTCTCTTGCAACCAACCGCAAAATACATTGAAGAAACTTGTACAACAGAAGTGCTCAAGATACGATCGGGGGCAATCCGCTCCCTACACCCTCTTATGAAAAATTTCCGGCTTCCGGCGCTCGCACTCGCGACTGCCCTGCTCATCCCCGTCGTCTCCATGGCCACGGGTGTCTTCTCCGACGTGCCGGATTCATCGCCATTCAAAGCGCAGATCGAGGCACTGGCGCGCGCCGGCATCGTCAAAGGAAATCCCGACGGCACCTTCGCCCCGAACCGCACCGTCAACCGCGCCGAGATGCTCAAGCTGCTCTACACGGCAACCGGTAAAACCCCGAAGCCGATCAACGTCGCATGCTTCTCCGACGTGGAGCAGGGCAGCTGGTACGAACAGTACGTCTGTGATGCGGCGGCACCGGAGAACCGCTTCGTGCAGGGATATTCTGATGGCAAGTTTCGACCAGCCAGTCCGGTGACGCGCACGGAAGCGCTGAAGATGATCTTCACCGTCTTCGGACTCCCGGCACCTGAAACATCGTCCCTCGACCGTGACCTGATCAAGTTCGTCGACGTCTCAACGTCCGCCTGGTACTCGAAGTACATCAGTGCAGCGTATAAGCTCCAGATCCTGCCCATCGCCGGACAGGATGGCTCGCGCTTCTACCCGGACAAAGAACTCCTGCGCGGTGAAACTGCGGCGTACATCTTCAACGCGCAGAAAGCGGTCGTTCCAAGCGAAACGCAATCAAGTTCCACTGCCGCCAGCGTCGCATCTGCGGCTTCATCGTCGTCGGTAGCAGTGAATACGGGGGTCAAGAATGTCTCATTTCCGTTCTCGGACACGGACAAATTCAGTGGCAAGAAACCGATCTCGTACCTGTTCAGTCTCTCCGGTGCGCGCACGGTGGTCTCGGTCAATGTGACGATCGTCGGGTTCTACCCCTCCGATGTCAGTTGCCGTCTGTATCTCGTGGATGAGACCGGCTTCGCAAACGAGTACTACCTGGGTGTGCAAGGACAGAACAGCTGCATCATCACCGCAGCAGTGCCGGCGGGTTCGTACCAGCTCCAGCTGCAACCGGTCGTCGGCGATGTGGCGTACAAGGTGAGCGCTGCGGCAGTCGGTGGTGAATCCAATGACGGCTTCATGGATGCACAGAAACTGATCAAGGGACGCGCGACGACTGACCTGCTTTCGGCAAATGATCTCTATGACTGGTTCAAGTTCACCGCGAGTCCGACCCAGCCGGAAACGATCTCATTGACCGCAACGGGGAAATTCAACTGCATCATCTACTCCCCTTCTACCGTCGATCAGTACGGATTCTCCGGCCCGGAATGCAACAAACCTTACAAGTACCAGCCGGGCGAGACGTACGTCATCGGCATCGGGCGGGTGAATGGCAGTGACATAGCAACAAGGGCGCCGTACACGGTGTTGTGGCAGTGAAACAAAAGGAACCAGAAGATAAAGAGGAATAAGAGGAACCAGAGGAACTTCGATCAAATCCAATCCTCTGGTTCTTTTGGTTCTTCTGCATCTTCTGGTTCCTCTCCCCTGTGCTACGATCTCCCCGTGCCAACCAATCATTCCTCCTCGATTGCGAAATCTCTCGACCACCTGCGTGCGGGGAAGTTCCTGATCGTCGTCGATGATGAATCGCGGGAAAACGAAGGAGACCTGGTGATAGCGGCGGAGCATGTCACGACCGAGAAGATGGCGTTCACCATTCACCATACGGGCGGCGTCGTCTGCCTGGCACTGTCCAATGACATTGCGGATCAGCTTGATCTGCCACCGATGGTTGTGCGGAATACGAGTAAGCTCACGACGGCGTTCACCGTGAGCATCGACGCGAAGCATGGTATAGAAACAGGCATCTCTGCGGCAGATCGCACAAAGACTGTCCTCATCGCAGCGGATCCGAATGCGACAGCTGACGATCTGGTTCGTCCGGGGCACATCTTCCCGCTGCGAGCCCATCAGGGTGGCGTGCTCTTTCGCACCGGGCACACCGAAGCGTCGGTTGATCTCTGCCGGTTAGCCGGACTCCGCGAAGCCGCCGTCATCAGTGAACTGATGCACGAAGATGGCACGATGATGCGCTTGCCGGCAATCAAGGAGTTTTCGAGGAAGCACAAGATCCCCATCATTTCCATTCAGGACATCATCGAAGAGCGCAGGCGGACGGAGTCACTGATCGTGCTGGAGGCACAGAGTGCACTGGAAACCAGGTACGGAACATTCGAGATCCTCGTCTACACGGATCTTCTCGATCAGAAAGAGCATGTGGCGCTCAGGATGGGGAAGATCGATCCTAAGACGCCGATCCTGGTTCGCGTGCACTCGGAATGCATCACCGGCGACGTTTTCGGCTCATGCCACTGCGACTGCGGCGAGCAGCT
>CAINWJ010000102.1 GCA_903854455.1 Candidatus Peribacteria bacterium
ACGAGCAGCCGCTCGATGTGATCAGGAAGAAACAGTGGTCGACCCTTCACGACGCGAATGTTCTCGTACACGCCGAATCCGTACGCGTACTCGATGCACGAGAGCGGGATCATCGCCTGTTCCATCGGGAGGATCTGGCCGTTACGGGAGAAGAGGGGGAAGGACATGGTGTAATGATGGAGTTGAAATTGAAGGAGGCGATGATGAATAATTCTACATTGTACATTCTACATTCTACATTTTCTTCGGTAGCATATACGGCAATCGCTCCTCTTCAACTCTTCCCTTTCCTACTATGAACTACCGCCCCTACCTCGCCGAGCTCCTCGGCACGTTCCTGCTTGCGTTGCTTGTGCGTGTTTCGGTCGGAATGACGCTGCCGATCGCGACACCCATCATCGCAGCTCTCACGCTGGGATTCGTCGTGTACACACTGGGGCCGGTTTCCGGTGCGCACATCAATCCTGCCGTCACTCTGGCACTCTACTCGGTTCGTAAGATCTCCAGGAATGAGGCAGGTAAGTACATCCTCGCGCAGGTCATTGGTGCGGCGTTGGCTATCCTTCTCGCCAAGCAATTGCCGCTCGGTGCGCTCAGTGCGACCCCGAACATCCCCGCTGGATTCTTCGGAGAAGTGCTGGGTGCAGCAGTCTTCCTGGTGGGAATCGCATCTGTCGTCAGCAGAAAGTCGCCGGAGAGTCTCAGTGGAATCGTCGTGGGATGGTCACTCTTGCTCGGAATTCTCATGGCTGTGGGTATCGGCTCTGCTGGCATCCTCAATCCTGCGGTCGCTCTGATCTTGGGCTCATTGTCCTTTAACTACATTGTCGGTCCCATCGTCGGCGCTATTGCCGGTGTGTGGTTGTACCGGGCGATTGCAGAATAATTGAATAGGTAGTGATTTCTTGGGATGGCAGGCCACGTCAGCTTAAATTGGCAAGTGGCAGGCCACGTCGTTCGCGAACGACGTGGCAGGCGCTGTAGGGATCGAACCTACGACCTTCGGTTTTGGAGACCGACGCTCTACCGACTGAGCTAAGCGCCTACGGGATGGAAAGACCGAATGATGGCATCAACCGCCTCTCGCATTGTCCACGATCAACCGGGTATTTTCAATTCTTTCTGCGGAGAACATCGTTCCTTCCAGGAAAAGACTTGTGGAGAAATGAGAGTCCTTATACGTTTTCTTCTGTTTTCCCTTGCTTACATGCCTGAAGCAGCTCAAGAAGTAGCGTTTACCTCATCAGTTCCGCCACCAGAAACAAAGCCGCCGCGATGGCAGCGTGCATTCGGAGATGACCATGACCGAATGATTGAAATGTTAAATATGAGAAGCCAAATAGGTCCAGATTTACCTGCTCACAACATGAATATTCAGAACTAATAGATCAGCGACTCCAATGACCCTATTTTCCCGACACCAAAACCATCATTGTAGGCCTCATCCTGAACCCGACAGTCGATCCGCCACCGTCATTTCCTCCATCACCTCCTGCCGATGCTTGTGAGGATGCTGAAGCATTATTTGCCGCGACTGTTGTTCCACCACAGACACCATAATGCACCGCGATGACTGTGGGTCTGCCGACATTCGCATAGACCTTGTATCCCGTGAGAGTTGCGTCAGTTTCAGATTCATCGATGGGAAGAGCTGCGACATAATCCGGTACCAGCACATCCAGATTGACGCATGTATCGCCGGTCGCAACGCCTGCCCTGCAAATCTGCTTGGCAGTTTCGGCTGTTGTCGGAACATTCGGCGGCAGATCAGATTGGGAGATGATGTACTGAAACAGTGCATTGGTCATCTCGCGCTGCGTAACGTTTCGTTTCGCATTCTCCGCATCACAGAGCTGTTTGGTCGGATTGATTGCGACGATGACGATACTCGCAAGCGCACCGATGATCCCGATGACGAGCATGAGTTCCATGAGGGTGAAACCTCGGTGGTGTGGGAAACGATTCGATCGGGACATGGCGGTAGGGTAACACTAGAAACAGGGAAATGACCAATGTCCAATGTCCAAATAATCCCCAATGCCCAATGCCCAATTTCCAGAGATCAGAGTTGGCAATTTGGGAATTGGTGATTGGTCATTTTTTGGTCATTGGTGATTGGGAATTGGTCATTCCGAAGCTTTCTTGAATCTCCGAAACGGTCTCTTGCCCGGACCTGCTTCCCGCTTCTTCGCCAGAATTTCGATGGCTTGCTCCAGCGTCAACGTGGCAGGATCCAGCTTCTTCGAGACCGAGGCATTGGTCGTCCCGTCCGTCACATACGGACCGAACCGACCGTCCTTCACGAGAATCTCTCCCTTCGATGTCGGGTCAGTTCCGAGAGCCGCCAATGGAGCCGCATTCGCTTTCGCTTTTCGGTCGGCGAGCAGCTGAGACGCGATGGCAAAATCAACCTGGAACGGATGCATGGTCTTGGGGAGCGAAGCACTCGTCGTGCCGCATTTCACGTACGGTCCGAAGCGACCCAGATGGAGCTCGATGGGTTCACCATCATCATTCTTGCCGAGCGTCTTCGGGAAGGAGAGGAGATTGAGTGCCTCTTCCAATGTCACGGTATCGGTTTTCATCGTCTTCAGGAGTGATACCGCCTTCGGCTTCGCCTTCTTGCCCTTCTCCTTGTCCCAGAGACCGAGCTGGATGTATGCGCCGAAGCGCCCCGTCCGGACGACGATGGGCAGACCTGTTTCCGGATCTTTGCCAAGCTCTCTGTCTTTCATCACATCTTCCTTCTTGATCTCTTTCGTCTTCGAGGCGACCAGTGCGGAGAATGGCTCGAAGAAGCCGCGCATGAATGGTACCCACTCTTCCTTGCCCTCGGCGATGTCGTCGAGGCGCTCCTCCATCTTCGCCGTGAACTTGAGATCGACGATGTCCTTGAAATGTTCCGCAAGCAGATCCGTCACCGTGAAGGCGATGTCCTGCGGGATCAGCTGCTTATTCTCCTTCAGGATGTACCCGCGCTGCTGGACCGTGGAGATCGTCGGCGCGTACGTCGATGGTCGTCCGATGCCCTCTTCCTCGAGCTTCTTCACGAGGCTCGCTTCCGTGTAGCGTGGCGGCGGCTTGGTGAAGTGCTGCTCAGGCGTGATTTCTTCACAGGCTAATTTCTCCCCTTCCTCCAGCGCCGGGAGGAACTTCTCGCCCTCATGTTCGCCGGCTGCCTTCTCCTTCTCCATCTGCTCCTCGTCCTTGTCCTCGAAGTACACGCGGAGGAATCCGTCGAAGAGGATGGTTTGGCCGGTCGCGCGGAATGTGTAGATATTCTTTGATCCGGCGCCCGCGGAGGGAGCGCCGCTCACCGCGATATCCGCCCCGACGCGCTTGATCTCCGCCGGTGCCATCTGCGTTGCCATCGTCCGGTTCCAGATCAAGGTATAGAGCTTGAGCTGCTGATCATCCAACACGTCGGCGACGGACTGCGGCGTGCGTGAAATCTCCGTCGGACGGATGGCTTCGTGCGCTTCCTGGGCACCTTTGGACTTGGTCTTGTACTGCCGCGGAGCTGACAGCGTGTACTCCTTGCCGTAGAGTTTGCCGATCGTCGCAGTCGCATCGGTGACGGCCTTCTCACTCAAATGCACCGAGTCGGTACGCATGTAGGTGATGAGACCGGTGGTACCCGCACCCTTGCCGAGGCTCATACCTTCGTAGAGTTGTTGCGCCACGACCATCGTCTGCCGCACGGAGAACCCGAGCTTGCGCGCTGCTTCCTGCTGGAGAGTAGAAGTGGTGAACGGCGGCGGCGGATTCTTCTGGAGTTCCTTGGTCTCCATCTTCTCGACCGCAAATGGCTGATCCTTCGTGTCACTCAAGACCTGATCGGCTTCCGCCTCAGAATGAGGAACGAACGACGTACCGTTCTTCGCTTTCAGATCGGCTGAGAACTCTTCTCCGGAATCTTTCTTCAGATCCGCTTTCACGGTCCAGTACTCCTCCGGCTTGAATGCCTTGATCTCGCGTTCACGATCGACGATCAGGCGGACGGCGACGGACTGCACGCGCCCCGCGGAGAGTCCTCGATACACTTTTTTCCAGAGGAACGGCGAGAGCGTGTAGCCGACGAGCCGATCCAGCACGCGACGTGCCTGTTGCGCATCGACCAACTTCTGATCGAGGACGCGTGGATTGGCGATGGCGTGTTTGATGGCCTCCTCCGTGATCTCGTGGAAGACGATGCGCTTGACGGTGGCGGGCTTCGGAACCTTGAGCGCCTGCAACAAGTGCCAGCCGATGGCCTCCCCTTCGCGGTCCTCATCAGTCGCGAGGTAGATGTCGTCCGCCTCCTTGTACGCCGCCTTCAGGTTCTTCACCGTCGTCAACTTCTCCTTCGGGATCACGTACGTCGGCTCGTAATCATGCGCGGTATCGATGCCGATTTCACTCGTCGGCAGGTCGCGGATGTGACCCATGCTGGACTGGACGTCGTAGTCCTTGCCCAGGAACCGCTTGATGGTTTTGGCCTTCGTGGGGCTTTCGACAATAACAAGGTGTTTCGGCATAACGGTTCGTAGGGTCGTGGACGGAGCGGGGTTTGTCAAAGGGTTGACTAAAATAAATACAATAGTATCGTATTCAAAATGCCTGAACTACTTCACTCTTCTGCGGCACGTGCAAAGGAACAACTAAAGCGACTTCCACTCGCATTGATCCAACCACTTGAGGAACTTACTGCGATGATGGTCGATGCATGGTTTTTCCGTGATGTAAATACAGTGAGTGCGCGAAGCAACCATGAAGCCAATAATAAACTTGTCGTATTTTCCGGGACGGCAACCAAGCCATCTATACTGATGCCACTGCTCCTAGATGCACAAAGGAAATGTATCTTTGATGTTGTTGCATATCCGGATCGCATGCCCATACGTCCGCGCAAACTTGACGAGGTTACGAAGTGGGGAAATGCAAAAGTAAGAGAATTGAAGAGCACCGGAAAGAAGGTTGCGACATTCGGCTACAGTATGGGGGGAGTCATTGCTCATGCAGTTGGAGAAGAAACCCACTCACCATCACTCTCATTGTTTACTTCCGCGTATGATGGAGATTCATTTGTCGGAAGATGTCTAGAGCGACTTCGCGGATCTCCGTTGCCAACAGTGACCATTCCTCCGCAGGGCAGAGCAATCATTCCGGAATATAGCTTGCTGGCTCAGGGAAGAGACTTTGGAAATAGCGATGACAAAGTCTCCGTGGCATGTGGTGTGGATACCCACCTCGGAATCAATCATAGGAAAACGAGGGACCTGGTCCAAAAATTATTAGAAGAAATATTTAAGTCGCAAGGAAATGAATGATCAGGATCAAGATTCAATCACCCAGAAAATCATTGACCTATGATCTTTCCTATGTCGCAGTACAATGCACGTTTTCCCGCATCCTCCTCACGTTGTACTCATGAATTTTGGCTTGCAGCAGCCATTTCTTTTTCTGAATCACGATTGATTTCACAATGCAAGTAAATTTCCGCTTGCGTAAGCCAACCGTACTCGTACAATTGCGGCTGTTCTTATTTCTTACCCCCATCCTCCATGTCCAAGCAGGATCTCATTGCCGCGATTGCGGATGCCGCAGGCATCACCAAGCGCGCCGCCTCCGACGCCCTCGAGGCTCTCATCTCCACCGTCACGAAGGAGCTGAAGAAAGGTCACAACGTCACGATCACCGGCTTCGGTACGTACCGCATTTCGAAGCGCCAGGCTCGCACGGGTGTGAACCCCAGGAATCCTTCCCAGAAGATCCAGATCCCGGCGATGAAGGTTCCGTCCTTCAAGGCCGGCAAGACCCTCAAGGACGCCGTTCGCTAATTGAGGTTATTGTTTTGATTGTAGAAAGAGGCCTCCGTAACAGGAGGTCTTTTTCGTATGCAGTATTGAGTATTCAGTATGAAGTATGAGACGCGAAAAACACATACTGTATACTGCATACTGGATACTGAATACTTCTCAAAATTACTCTTCATTTCAACCCGGTTACTCGCTACCCTTCTCAACATGGACGACCTCATCAAAGACACCACCGCCAAACTTCTCACGTTCCTCGCGATTCCGTTCGAGGGGATCGCAGTCCGTCAGGATGGCGATGTCATTCGCGTCGATGTCGCATGCAAGGAGGCGAGTCGGTTGATCGGGTGGCACGGGGAGACGCTCAATGCCATTCAGCAGCTCGTCAAATCGATGATCCGCACTGCCAAGAAGCTGGAGCGTGCACCGTTCATCGTGGTGGATGTCGACGGGTACCGTCTGATGCAGGAGGACAAGGTTCGCCGCATCGCCGAAGCCAAGGCCGACTTCGTCCGCCGCACCGGAGCCCGCGTCACGTTGCCACCGATGAGCCCGTACTTCCGTCGGGTCGTGCACACACACGTTTCCAATACACCGGCGCTGGCAGACCTCGCGACGGAAAGTGTTGGCGAAGGCGACTTCCGTCAGATCGTGATCCGTCTCAAGGATTCCAAGGCCGCCGCAATGGATGCAGGCGAGGAATTGTCACCGGTGATGGCGAACGATGACGGACTGGAGAATTTGGATGTGTAAGTCAACGGTGAACTGTTAACTGTTAACAGTTAACTTTTTCAATTCCTCAAATAATTTCCGCTCCTCTTTCGATAATTTCCCCGGCACCACGATGTCGATCGTCACGAAGTGATCCCCGGTCCGGCTGGTATTCACGATTGGCATCCCTTTACCTTTGAGCCGGAGCACCTGTCCGGGCTGTGTGCCTGCCGGGATCTCAACGGTCGATGTTCCATGCACGGTTTCGATGTCGATTGTTGTGCCGAGTACCGCATCAATCACTTTGAGGGAAATCGTTGTACGAATGTCGTCGCCCTCACGCTCGAAACGCTTATCAGCTTCCACGTGAATCCTCACGAGTAGATCACCGCTCTGGCTACTGTGTTTTCCTGCCTCGCCTTCGCCGGTGACACGCAGCGTCTGTCCGTCATCGATGCCTGCAGGGATGCGCACGCGAACGGTTTTCTTTCCCGCTGATCGGCCTTCGCCGCTGCAGGTCTTGCACGGTTTCTCTGGAATTTTTCCGGAACCGCGACAGACTTCACAGATCACGCTCTGGCGGATCATGCCGAAGAGTGATCGCGTCGTCCGGGTGACAGCACCTGTACCTCCACATTCTGCGCAGGAAACGAGTTTCGAACCCTCCGCGCTCCCGGATCCTCCGCAGGTCTCACACATCACCTGCGTCTTCAGCGTGATCTCGCGATCACCTCCCTTCACTGCTTCCATGAATGAAACCGTCACTTCCACTTCCAAATTATGTCCGCGCGTCTCCGTCTTGCGCTGCTGTCCGCGTGCACCGCCAAAGAACGCATCGAAGATGTCATTGAAGTCTCCGCCAAACGACGACGGATCGAATCCTGAAAATCCACCGAAACCTCCGCCTCCACCCTGCCCTGGACGGAATCCGTTGAAATCGGCGGATCCGAACCGGTCGTATGCTTCCTTCTTCTTCGGATCGCTCAGAACTTCGTACGCCTCGTTCACTTCCTTGAACTTCGCCTCTTTATCCTTATCACCTTTGTGCTTATCGGGATGCAACTCTTTACTGAGTTTCCGGTACGCCTGCTTGATCTCCGCTTCCGACGCGGATTTCTGAACGCCAAGAATTGCGTAAAAGTCTTTTGCCACGGCGGAAAGCTTACAGCGATCTGTCGCCGGAGGCGAACCTCGCAAGAAGCGAGCGGTCTGCACGCGTAGCTGATCGCTAACCGCTTCTCCGAAGCGGCTTCTCTTGCATTTCAATTCAAGCGGAATCAGAATCCGCACATATGCCTACCCCCTCTCCCTCCAATTACGCCGGGCGCGGTGCCCGTTTACTCGCCCGAATCCTCGACAGTCTCATCGGGGCTGTTCCGAGCCTTGTTCTCTGGCTCATGTTCTTCCTGCCTATCCTCAGCACCTTGCAGGCAGCGCAGCTGGCACAGGAAGCCGGTCTCCCGCTGGAGAATCCTCCCATGCCAGCGTTTGGAGCATTGATTGGATTGGTGCTCTGGGTGATCATTTTCACGGCTGTGCAGTGGACATACCTTTCGACACGCGGTCAGACGCTCGGCAAGATGATGCTGAAGATCAAAATCGTCCGCTTCACAGATGGAACCAACGGAGGTTTCGTCCCCAATGTGCTGCTTCGCGGAATCCTGAACGGCATTCTCAGCATGGTTCCGTTCTACAGCATCGTCGATATCTGCTTCATCTTCCGCCAGGATCGCCGCTGCATTCACGATCTGATCGCGAATACGGTCGTGGTGAAGGCGTGAGCAAAGTATTCAGTATTGAGTATCCGGTATGTGGTATGGCTTGATGGTGAGCATACTGAATACTACATACTGCATACGGAATACTCCGCCGTCTCGGGATCTACCGCGCATCATCGATTTGTGGTAGAATATCCCGATGCGTCCGAACCCGTACGTTCTGCAGGCTCTGAAGTACGCAACGATCACGCTTGTCGTATTGCTTGTCATAACAGTGCTGTACGCCGTTTTCCGAAATACCAGTAGCTCGAGCCTAACTGGTCGGCTGGTGACTCCGCAGGAGAATGGCATCATTCCGTCTTTTCACTTCACGGCGGACCGAGCGGTGCAGGGTCTTTCCGCACCGGCAAATTCCCACGTGATCTTCGAAGTTCCTGCCGGCATCCGCATCACGCGGATTACGTTCCTCGGCGGACCCAATGCAGATCTGGAACGATACTGGGGATACTGCTTCTCCGGCCATGAGCAGCAGAACAAAGCCGACGGACTCACCGGTGCCCAGCTCTACGATGGGAAGTACTTCTATTCTCTGGGCGAGAGGAAGGCACAGATGGCACGACCGACGCCCGGAGACAATGATCTCGTTGGCATTCTGGATACCGCGGGTAAGCCGGCTCCTGAGGCGAAGGCATCCATTGCGGAAATATTTACCGGCGGCCAAACCTGTTACGTGATGAGTTCGGTCGATCTTCCGGTCGGCATCGATTCCGATAACGATGATGTGAACAATGCGCTGGAGCGAATGTACGGAACGAATCCCAATGATCCGGACACGGATCATGACGGCGTCCCCGACGGTATCGAGATTTTCACCGCGAGCACCAATCCTCTGGATCCTGACACTGATCATGATGGTCTGCCTGACGGATGCGAGGATGCGAATAAGAACGGCAAGCAGGAAAAAGGCGAGACGAGCCCCATCGTGGCGGATACGGATCGTGACGGTCTCTGTGATGGAGACGGTAACGGAGCAGGCTGTCCCGAACCGAAGGAACGCGTCTGTTACAGGAAGCCATCCGTTGGCAATGAGGCTGGTGATCAGGACTGTTACAGCAAACTGACGACACCCGTCGCCGGTGAAGACCTCAATCTGAACTGCACAGTGGATGCCGGAGAGACTGATCCCACGAAAGCCGAAACCTTCGGCATGCCGGACTGGGAGTACAAGTGGAACAAGTTTCCATCCGTGCATCCGGGATGGAGATCATCGAGTGCGTCGTCGGTACGTTAATAATCGGGATACCGATACGAGAACACAGATGAAGGACTGTTCTTAGCGTACAAACCACATCAAGTTCCCCCCGACGCCAAGCAACGCAATCAATCCTCCTATGGCGAGGAAGGGTCCGAATGGGATGCGCTTCTGCTTCAAAGAAATAATTCTCAAAGCGAGGAGTAGCAGAATGATGGCGGCACCGACGACGTAACTTGTGAAGAGCATGATGAGTGATCCCTTGAGCCCCAGCCACCAGCCCAGCGCCGTTCCGAGGAAGATATCACCGGATCCGACGATCTTGCCTCGGCTGATGAGCCACTGTCCTCCGAACCAACACAAGGGAACCAGTGCACCTTGAATGGAGGAAATCGCGTCTCCTCGAATACCAATCAGCATTCCTCCGATGAGGACAATCGGCCAGGTAAAAAGATCCGGCAGTTCTTCATGAAACGCGTCGTAGACGGCACCGAGGAAGAGGCTCTCCAGTGCGATAGCCTGCAGGAGAGCCATGCCCGGTTTTTGGAGATTTAAGTAGAGCGCAATCAGAAATAACATCGCCGATCCTAGTTCAACCAGGGGATACTGAATGGAGATCTTTTTCAAGCAATGCCTGCACTTCCCATGGAGCAGAAGGAAGCTCAGTACGGGGATCAGGTCAAACCAGGCGATAGTCTTCCGACATGCGGGGCAATGCGATCGTCCACCGAATGATTCGCCATGCTGGATGCGGTAGAGCAGGACGTTCCCGAAGCTGCCAATCACCAGACCGAGGAGACCGAAGAAGATGAACATTGTCGCGTCAGTCATGCTGTTACTCTAGTGATCTGTCTTGGAATTGCCTAGATCGGTCTGAGTGATTGTCGCTCATTTGAAAATGTGGCATACGCGCCCTCCTGAACGATTCATTCGGGCAGATCCTCGCGCATGGTTGCGCCGGACTCTGGCCGGCGCGAATCTGCCTGATTATCGTTCTTCATCGATCAGAAAAGCGGACTCAAAGTCCGCTGAACCACGCGCCCGGAGGCGCGTGCCACAAGCTATTCGTTGTTCTTACTTCCCCATCTGCCGCTTCCTCAGCATCACCGTCAGCGCTCCGGCAAATGCCAGGAGAATCATGACGTCTTCAGTCGGTCCCGATTTTGCAAGTGGTCTGCGGACAGGAATCTGGATGATGGTCGGCTGTCGAGTAACCGAAGCGGTTGCCGTCACAGATACTTCGGACGGAGCCATCGGCACGCCAGCGATCTCGCGCGGAGCAGACGCAGTCTCGCTTGTAGCTGATGTGCTGCTTCCGCCGATCCGATCAACGACTGGGAAACGTGCGGCACGCTGGGCCAATCGCTCCCTGGTAGAGACGGCTGTCGTGAGGTTCCCGGTGGTCGTCGGAGTATCGATTGCTGATGTCGTGGAAGGTACGGACGGGGTGTCGCCTGCGACAGTCGGATGTCGATTAGCAAGAGCCGTCAGGCGATCCTGGGTCAGTTGATCACGATTCGCCGTTCGCTCTGCCGCTGCAGCTTCCAGGCTGGCAGTTGCATCCGTTACTGAGGCAACGGAGGATGAGGCTGTCGTCTCGACGAGGGAGCCCTTGAGAGTCCCAAATGAGTACTGCTGGAACCCAAGGTAGATCAGCACTGCGACGATCATGCCGACGACGGCACCGACAGTCTCGAGGATAATGGGATTGGTGTGGAGGTGGAAACGCATCAGGACATTGTACCATCTTTCGATCATTTTGGAGAGTGTGGCATCTTGCAATAATCTATTAAAAGTGTATAATATGAGTACATTTCCCCAATACACACATGCACTTCGCCGATTCCAAGACCCGCGAGAAGATCACGGTCCTCGCCACCTTGTGGACCGCCTTCGCAGGAGCGTTCCTGCTCGTGATCGCAGCAAACTTCCGCTAATCCATCGTTATAGATCGATCCTAAGCCGCTGGTCACCGATCAGGGGCTTTTGATCGTATGTAGCTAGTTCTGCGTCAGATCCGTTCCCGCTGCCAGTGGAGTAGAGCCCTCCACCCACCGGTACTCGGCTGATCCGTCTGTCCAGATGACACTTCCGAGCGACTCCGGAGATCCCGGCTGCTCGAGGAAAATATGCACGCTGTTCCCTGTACTCCGCGCAGGAATCAGAATATCTGCGGTCAGCGTGATGGTCAGCGGCGATGTGAGTGAGAAGCTTCCCGCCTGCGATGTAAGACCGGGGCAGGAAATGATCGTACCAACACTATTGATAGTGCAGGGAATGGACCCAGTTGGTGAACGGAGAACAACAGAAGACACTGATACATCGCCAGTCCGCAGAAGCCCGAACGTCATCTCAGTAAGTGACGGGGTGCGATCCTCTACACCAGTGCCACTGACAAGGAAGCTGCCGAGAATCTTTCCCGCACCGCTCACCAGAGTTCCGGTCGCAGGAGACACTGAAGCGATGCCGGTGATGGTGCCAAGTGATGTCTGATGCTTGGGGAATGGACCGGTGAACGCCAGATCGATGGATTGATTGGAAGCGAGAGTACGAAGCGTCATTGCGATGGAACGCACCTGCACCAGATCTTCGGCAAAGCCGTTATTGGCTGCAGTACGAATCACTGCGATGAGAACGAGGTGCGCATCTGTATCCGCAGGAAGGACAAATGAGCCTGGAACAGTGAGCGAGCTCTCATACATCTGTTTGTACTCCGTAAGATCGGTCGTCGTTCGTGGGTTGAGTGTTGCCACCAATTCTCCACTGGCAGTACGCAGCTCCAGATGATCGATGGACCTGGCTTCCTTCGTCAGTGTGACCCGGGTGAACGCAACCTGTGCAGATTCCAATCGTGAAGGAACGATGAAATCCGCGATGGCATCGGATGTTTTCCCGACCAGCAGAAAGTGACTGATGGCGGGAAGAATATAGAGAGAGCGAGTGTGCTGATCCGCAGGAGAAGCAGAAACCGAAGATGAGGAAGAGGACGATGAAGATGGAGAAGAGCTGACTGGCATCGATGACTGATCGTAGTGCCCCGCTTCCGCGAGGCGGTACTCACTGAGTTGACCGTTTACCTCCGCAACAAATCCGCCGATGAGCCTGGCCGCCTTGCCGCGGGTGAGCGGGGTTGCGAAATTGATCGTGACCGGAATGTCAGTCCCGCGGGACACGGCTGCCTGGTAGTAGCGCTCCCCCCAGTCAGCGCTCAGCATCGTCGGAATGTCATACTGATATAATTTCGTGAGCATTTTCAGTGCCGCGTCGTACTGGACTGTACTGGCGGGATCAAACCGCCATTGATCAGATGAAAGTCCTGGATCAGCTTGCCCACTCACGATGCCGGCGGTCTTCGCAGCGCAGACGTATGGGCTGAACCAGTCGGTGCTCCGAACATCAGGGAAGCAGTTGTCGGGGATGAGCGCGAGCCGTTGATTGAGCGGAAGCGAAAGCATCGCCATTTTCAGGAACTCCGCGCGGTTCACGGACCTCGTCGGCACGAACCGGTGATCGGCTACCCCCTGCACCGCCCCCACCCGTGTCAGCAAATTGATCCCGGCAGCCTCCGATGATCCCGCACGGACATCGGTATAGAACGTCGCCGGAGCGATATCGACCGCGAGTGCGATGGCGGGTATCAGGAGACCGACGGCGATGAAGGGAGAGGTGCGCATGTCCGTATCCTCGCGCTTCCGCATCCACTCCGGCAAGCGGACCAAGGCGATTTTGGCTGTGATTCATTGTAAATCACACATTCTTGTGGTAGAATACTCTGATGGTTCAGACATACACCGATGACGGCCAAACCGCACAGGGAGATGGCTCGCCCATCCCACTGACCATTCCGGATGCAACCGAACTCTTCGATGCATTCATGGTGAAGATCGATCCGCGGTTTACCCATGAAGGACATCTTACGCTGGAACAGGATCTCATTGCGGCCTCTCCGGATGAACGCAAGCGCATCGCCGACCGATACCGGGAAGCCCTGAAGGAATTTGAAGTGTGGATGAAGGAGTACTCCCGCGGACTCAAACACTCGCTCAGTCAGTTCCGTACCACGGTCGAGACCGAAGGTCGCGAACTGGATCTCCTCCCCGCAGAATCCGCACTGGATGCGCTCATCCCCAACTAAATCGTATGTTCCAACACACACATATCTTCGCGCTGAGTTCCGGAGAATTACGATTGCTCGCGCAGTCGGGTGAAACATCTGCAGCGGAGGTTCCAGCGACAACCGAAGCAGATAAAAAGGAAGTAGCATCCGAAGCGAAAGCACCAGAGGAGAAAGATGCCGGTGAGATCGTAAAAGATCTGCAGGATAAAAGAGATCAGCTTTGCACTGAATTCCAAAATAATACGATTGGTCCGTTCAGAGAGAAATTTCAAACATTGCAGCTGGAGCAAAAGATACAAGTCTTAAACCTTCCTCCAAACATCGAGGCTGCGGTGAAAAGTCAGCCGGGTGCGGTCCGATTGGCTATCGTCGATTCTGTACTGACTTACCCAGTGGTGGAAGACATCTTCAAGGACAATGAAGATGCTTTCAGGGGAGTGATAGAGAATAGGAATGCATTCCTTCGCTTCCAGCAGAGCCTCAAAGGTTCCGTGCAGCCGGACGAATCGGATTCCGCGAAGAAGGCAGATGACTTGCTCAAGAAATTGAATGACGCCGAAAAGCTAGTACTCAATGATTTTTTCGATCACATCACGGAGACTGCCAGTCGACCATCACCCGAGCAGAATAAAGAACAAATCCAGGATCACCTCACCGCCATCAAGGGCATCCTGAAGAATGTTCCGACCGGTGAGGACATCACCAAATTCCCGGAACTGGAAGGCGAGCTGATGATACAGAAGGGGCTTCTGCTCATGAATGGCGTGGACGTCGCAACACTGGAAACAGGCGGCACTTGGGACGGACTCAAGAACCTCAAGCCGGGCGAAGAGCCGAAGAAGCTGCCCAACAACAGTACTGAAGCATCCCTAGCAAGGCTCGGAGGGATCCTGCTGGTCATCATGGGCTGGAGCAAAATGGCCGGAGAAAAAATGCAGAACTTCGTCCGCCAGCGAGTCCCATCCGAGAAAGAAAAACTTCAGAGGAAGACGAATGAAGAGCTGTTCGACGATCTATCCTCGGCATTGATGAGTCAATCGAAGATTTTCGATGAGTTTTTCATAAAAACCTCGAAAGAATTGGAGAAAAAATTGTCCGAGAAAGAAGAGGAATATCAGAAGACAACCCCTGATGAAAAAAAGAAGACGCTCGAACCGGAACTCATAAAATTGAAGAAAGCGGTCGAAGATCTCAAGGTGATAGAGGCGAAAATCAAAATATTGGAGCAGGAGCAGCAGGCGAGATATAAAATTGAACAGAATGTTCAAGAAAAACTTGCAGCACAGGGTATTGCTCTTAGGGAAGGAATGGACGATTGGACGCTGAAGTTTCCAAAGAAACAATTCGACAATCCATCAAAGGCTGATAATGACACTGTGTATACGTTCGATGGAATGTCACGGATTTTGTTGGATGGATCAACGGTGACGATCGGAACCGCAGTACTAAGAAAGGATGAGAAAGGCGACTTCCACCTAACCCGGGATGGAAAGGAGGAAGAGATAATTACCAGGAAAAAAACAGATGAATAATCTGTGAAGCTGCCATCAGCATTGAGCTGCACGAAGTGTGATTTACCATGAACGGGTGCCCAGAGGGCGTGAGTTGAATGGTGCC
>CAINWJ010000103.1 GCA_903854455.1 Candidatus Peribacteria bacterium
AGGCGCGCCACGGGGGGTGAAGGGGAAGGCACCGTTGCGCCGTCGCGGCGCGTCGACGAGATGGCTCCGAATCCCTGGAGGAGCCAACGAGGAGACACGGTGCCGGGCTGGAGGAGTTGGCGCGCCGGCGTTTTGCCTGCCGGCCGTAGCCTTGGCGAAGGCTGGGCTCCACCTTTTTCGCCGGAAAAAGGTGGAAGACCCTTCGTTCCGACATCTTCAATTTTTGAAGCAATCTACTTTTCCATACCTTCTGGTGCTAATCCAATCAGAACCCATTTCTGATATTTATCAACTCCTCTACGAGTGCATCCATAAGCCAAATATGCTATAATTTCCGGAAATACCCACACACATTTTATGCCAGTCTTCCAAAAAGAGACTCCTGCAACCCCGCAAAATGCGGCAACGGTGCAGCTCCTCGTGTTCTCGCTCCAGGGTGAGGAATACGCGCTGCCACTCACCGAAATCCAGGAGATCGTGCCGACCCCGGAGATCACGCCGGTGCCGAACATGCAGGCTGCTGTGAAGGGAGTAGCCAATCTCCGCGGCAAGGTGGTCACGATGCTCGACCTGGAGACGCACTTCGCGATCACGAAGACCGCGGAAACCAAGCCCTACGCCATCGTCGCGGAGCATGCAGGCGAGCTCTTCGGACTCCTCGTCCATGCGGCGACTGAGGTGCTGCGCATCGATGCCGCAGAACAGAAGCCGACGCCGGAAGTCCTGCGTTCCCACCCCAGTGCCGACGCGCTGAAGGGTGTGATCGTCCACGTGAACAGTGACAAGAAAGATCAGAAGAATACCGTCAAGGTGACCGAGCGGATCATCCTCGCTCTCGACCTGCCGAAAATCCTCTCTCACTTCTCCGCAGCTCATTCATAATTTTCATTTTACAATTTTCAATTTTTAATTTCGTTCCCCTCTCCGTATGAAGAACATCCTCTCCCGCATCACCGGTACCCTCACCGGCAGATTCGTCTCGTGGTTCCTGCTGGTATCCGTCATCCCGGCGGTCGCCATCACATACTTAAGCTACCAGAACGCATCGAGTGCTCTGATGGATCGCGCATTACTTCGCATCCAGGGAATTTCGGAAGTGAAGGAAGTGCTCATTGCGGAGCACCTAGATGCACGCAAAGACGTCATTCGGGCATTCGGTGCAAATGATGCATTCGTCACTTGTACCGATGTCACAATGATTCAGAATGACATCGACGATACACTGAAAATATTCCCGCAGTTCCAATCCATCATTGTCATGGATACGAAAGGGAAAGTTTTCGCCGCAACAGACAAGAAAGAAATCGGTGAGGATAAATCTCAGGATCCATTTTTCACTGAAGCGAAGAAAACGGGGAAACCGTACATCAAGGATGTGTACGTCTCCTCGGTTACGAATCAGATTGGCTACGGTGTTTCTACCCCTGTGGCCTGCGGTGGAGTACTGGCGGCACGCATCCGTCTGGATGAACTGAGTGCCGTTACGAACGATGTGACCGGGCTCGGTGACACCGGGGAAGCCTACCTGGTCAACTCGAAGGGGATCGTCATCACAACCACGAAGAACATCACGGACAAAGACTTGCTCACCAAGAAAATTGATACCGAGGGAGTGAAGAAGTGTCTCGCAGGAAATGACGTCATCGGTACGTTCGTCGATTACCGCGGAACCCAAGTAGTCGGAAATTACCTTTCAACGGAATTAACCAAAGATATAGGACAGAACTGGTGCCTGATCACCGAGACAGATTTGAGCGAAGTGGTAGCTCCCGCCATCGCACTCAGGAACACGCTCTACATCATCGTTGTCATCGCGATCGGCATCATCCTCGCACTCGCCTGGTATGCTTCCCGCTCCGTCGGTGAATTCGTTCGTGGACCCATCCGCGCAGCAGTCGAGCAGCTCAGCGCCGCAGCAACCGCACTCGCCGCATCCACGCAGCAGAGTGCCGCAGCCGCACAGCAGAACTCCGCCATCGCCCAGCAGCTGGCTACCGGATCCACGGATCAGAGCAAGCGCGCCGAGGAAGTAGCCAAGGGTGTCCGCGACATCAACGCCGTCATCCAGCAGATGTCCGCCTCCTCGCAGGAGGCAGCGGCGAGCGGTCATCAGTCATCCAAGATGGCGCAGCAGACCGGCGAGAACTCGGAGAAGATCGGCAAGCTGGTGGAAGCTATCACGGTGATCTCCGAGCAGACCAACATGCTCGCTCTCAACGCCGCCATCGAGGCTGCACGTGCCGGTGAAGCCGGTCGCGGGTTCGCGGTCGTCGCCGACGAAGTGCGCAAGCTGTCTGAAAATTCCGGTCAGAGTGCTGAGAAGATCAAGACCGTCGTCTCGGATGCCGTCAACAACATCGGCGAAACGGTCAAGGGCATCCAGGACTTCTCCAAGAAAGTGGAAGCTCTCTCCGCCGCCATCCAGCAGCAATCCAGCTCCGTCTCGCAGATCGCGAAGACCATGGAAGCCATCGCCGCCATCGCCCAGCAGAACGCCTCGGGTGCGCAGCAGCTCTCGGCTTCCGTCCAGCAGCAGAGTGCATCCAACCAGCAGATCAGTGCCGCCGTGCAGCAGATGAACGCCATGACCGAACAGCTGGCGAAGCTGGCAGGCGAGAAGAAGGAAGCAGGCACCATGGTCCACATCCCCGAGCAGCATCACACGGAATCGACGCATCACACTTTCGCCAAAACGACACACAAGGAGAAGACGGATGAATCGACTGTGACCAAGCCGCCGATGAAGGTGGTGCCGAAGCGGACCAACAATTCTTCCTCTGATAATGCATGACACATGTGCCGCGGGTAGGAAACCCGCTCCCCAGTCATTAATTTTCAATTTACAATTTTCAATTCCTTCCCCCCTCCGTTATGAAAATCCTCATCGTCGACGACTCGGCATTCATGCGCACCATCCTCAAGGATCTGGTGAAGAAGGCCTATCCCGATGCCGAGATCCTGGAAGCAGGTGACGGTAATCAGGCCATCGCGGAGTACCGGTCCAAGCGCCCGGAGCTCCTGCTCCTTGACCTCATCATGCCCGAGAAGGACGGCATGGAAGTCCTGAAGGAAATCGGTCGTGAGTCCGGCAAGAAGATCGTGGTGGTCAGTTCCGTCGGTCAGGAAACCATGATCGAGGAAGCCAGGAAGCTCGGCGCGGACGCCTACGTCGTGAAACCCTTCGATGAGAAGGAACTCACGAGCACGATTCAGGACGTCATCAAAGCGTAAACAGTGTGTTCATTCACGGCAAACCCATGATGCACACACCAGCCCACAAGCGGCAGACGGAAAGCTTTCCCGTCGTCGTCATCGGCGCCTCTACGGGGGGACCGCCGATCGTCGAACAGATCGTGACGTCACTGCCCAAGTCTCTGCGTGCGTGCATCCTGATCGCCCAGCACATGCCGGCACACTTCACGGAGCAGATGAGTCTCAGGCTGGCGAAGAATGCTGCCATCCCGCTCTCTGAAGCCCACGACGGCGATCACCTCAAACCCGGAACCATCCTCATCGCACCCGGGAACCTCTGCATGGAAGTGAAGCGCGATCGCAAGGGTGAACCCGTCATCAGTGTCTCCGAAGAATGCCGGATCAGCCGGGAAGCGACTCCCTCCATCGACGCCCTCATGCGCAGCACCGCAAAAATCTTTGGCTCGCGCGTGACCGGATTCATCCTCACCGGGATGGGTAGGGACGGCGCACTCGGCATGCAGTTCATCCGGAGCCTGGGCGGTCACACCTACGGACAGGAACCCTCGACATGCGTCGTCGACAGCATGGTGCAGTATGCCATCGGTTGCGACGCGGTCGATCAGCTCATCAACCCCACAGACATCGCCACCATCATCTCCCGCCTCACCTGACCCATGGATATCACGCAGTACACATCACTGTACCTGCAGGAAATGCGCGATAACCTCGCGCAGCTCAACCGCCATGCGGTGACGCTGGAGAAGGAGCCGACTAACATCCCGCTTTTGCAGGAAATTATGCGGCTCAACCACTCGGGCAAAGGCAGCTCGAACGCGATGGGGTTCAAGTCGACCGCGGAGCTCTTCCACTCGCTGGAAGACGTGTTCGATGCCGCAAGAAAATCCAAGCTGGCAATCACGAAAGACATCATCACCCTGTGCCTGAAAGCGTTCGACCAGATCGAAGCGTCGTTCGCGGCGATCGAGAAGACGAAGAAGGAGATCGACTGCTCCGCCATCGCCGCCGCTGTCCGTGCATCGGCACAGATGAATCCTGCACCGGCAACGACCCAAGCGACAACGATCGATGCGGCAACAGATGTCACGGTTATTCCGGATACGACTGCGATCGACTTCATCCGTGTCGGCACCGAGAAAATCGAGAAGCTCACGAACCTCGCCGGTGAATTCGCCTTGCTGCGACAGCATGCATCGTCACTCAAGAATAACCCGGAGTTCGCATCTGTCTTAGAACAGCTGACCAAGCTTACCGATGACCTCACGTACTATGCCGGCAACATCCGGCTGGTGCCTCTGGAACAGGCATTCGGTCGCTTCCCGCGACTCGTCCGTGACCTGGCAACGGTCCAGGGTAAGAACGTCCGCTTCGAGATGACGGGCACGGACGTCGAGCTGGATAAGACACTTGTCGATCATCTGATCTCGCCGCTCATCCACCTGCTACGGAACGCCGTCGACCACGGCATGGAGTCACCCGACGTGCGCAAGCAGCTTGGGAAGAATCCTGAAGGAACCATCCGGCTCACCGTCGAACGTGACCAGGGATTTGCGCGTGTTACAGTAGAGGACGACGGCGAAGCCATCGTGCTGGGTACCCTCAAGGAGATCGCGAAGAAGAAAGGATTTACGGATGCCGTGCTCGACTCCATCAAGGAAACGAATACCTTGGATCTCCTCACGATGCCGGGGTTTTCCAGCTCCAAGACCGTGAGTGATATCTCCGGACGGGGAGTCGGACTCTCCGCAGTCCACCAAGCCGCGAAGGCACTCGGCGGTCAGCTGACACTGACGCAAAGCACCGGATGTAAACGATTCACGGTAAGTCTTCCGCTCCAACTGTCCATCATTCAGTCCCTGCTCGTCGACGTCACCGGACAAACGTATGCACTGCCGCTAGTCCATGTGCGCCGGCTCATCACGGTTCCGAGCACGCAGATACAATCAACGCTCGGTCAGCAGGCAACCGTCGTTGACGGTCAGGATGTTGCGCTCATCTCGCTTCCGACACTGTTCAAGACAAACGAATCTGCGGTGAAGAAAGAAGGCGCCACTACGGCAGCAATCACTGAGACGCACATCGTGCTGGTGGACGGCGACAAGGGACTCATCGGCATCGTTGTCGACCGGGTCCTCGGCAATGCGGACATCATGGTGAAACCCATCGCGACGACGCTCAAGAGCGAAGTGTGCTTCACCGGCTCGACCATCATCGGCAGCGGTCGGGTGGCACTCATCCTGGATGTTCCCGGCATCGTGCAGGAGCACACCGTCAACATGAAACAGCATTCCCCTCTCCCCCGCGCATCATGACCGACCGCCTCCCGCCATTTACGGCCGACATCCTCCGCGAGCTCATGAATATCGGCGGCGCGCATGCCACCACGGCACTCGCCAAGATGAGCCACGACAAAGTATTCATCGACCTACCGGAAGTGGCGCTCTTAAAGCTCGAGCACATCCCGGACTTCGTCGGAGCCAGCCAGAACGTCCAGTCGATGACGATCCATCCGATGGCCGGAGAGGTGAACGGATTTATCCTCTTCTCGTATGGGCAGATCGATGCATCGTCACTCGCAAAGCGCATCCGGGAACAGAGCGGCCTAAAAAACGGCGTCAATGATGCAGCGGCGATACTGAATGAAATCGGCAACATCCTCTCGGGCTCGTGCATCCGCGCCATCAACCAGTTCCTCGGCATCAGCTTCTCGCAGACGATCCCCGACGGCACCACCGACATGTCGGGGGCGATCCTCGGGAGCATCCTCGCGGAGATCGGCCAGCATGCGGACGACGCCCTCATCACGCGATTGTCGTTCCGCGAGGAGAAGCTCGCCATCGACGGCAACATCTACCTCCTCTTCGACCCGGACTCCACCCAGATCGTGCTGCACGCCGCGAAGAAGAAGATCACCGCTTCCTAACCACCCATATCCGCCTCCATGGAGACTGTCATTGTCAAAATGGGCGAGATTCACGTCACTCAGGGAGAGTTTCTCCTGGAGACGTTCGGCGTGGGCTCATGCATCGCGGTCATCCTCCATGACCCGGAGAAGAACATCGCAGGCATGATGCATGCCATGCTCACGACGGATAAGGCGACGCAGACGCAGATGACAACGAACCCGCTTCGCTACGTCGAGCTGGCGATCCCTGCACTGGTGAAGGAGATGACGAAAGCCGGTGCCAGCAAGCAACATCTGAAAGCCTCCATCGCCGGCGGCGCGCAGATGTTCACGCTGTACCATGACCCCAGCAACGCCATCGGACCCAAGAACGTGGAAGCCGCGAAGAAAGCATTGAATGATGCCGGCATCCCGATCGAGTATGAAGACACCGGAGGCACGAAAGGCCGCAACGTGCGGTTCGAGCTGCACACGGGGAAGTGTGTGATTGAGACGAAATAAGCAATGCAGCTGCGACATCGTGTCGCAGACGGCGGCGATAGCCGTCGAACACCGGGACGCTGCGTCCCGGCTGCGGAAATAATAAACAAGAACGCCTCGCCCACTACATCCCCAGATACTGCCTCACCACGATTGCCGATGCGGCGATGGCTGCGAGTGATACGAGGAGAACAATGAATGACACAAGCTTCTTGCCGAGAGACGAAGGAATGAATGCCGCGGTCGGCGACGACGGAACCAGAGCTCCGCATACCCCGAGCCACTCCAGCTTCTTCTCCGTCAGTCCTGCGAATTTTTCAACGGTGACCGTCGGTTGCGGAGGTGCCGGCTTGGCATCCTTTTTGTCAGTCTTGGGCTCAGGTGCAGGAAGCAACTGCTTCTCGATGGAATGAACGAAAGTATCGGAGCCGGCAACCAACCACCGCTTGAGGGGATGTCCGTCCGCCTGCCAGTCGACAGCCACGATCCCCGCTTCCTTGAGCAGGGTATTCTCATCGACCAATCCGGCTGCAGATTCATCGACGATCTAACCTCCTTGCATCACCGTCACACTGCTCGCGGCTCCGACTGAAACGACAACTCCACCATCCTGCACCGATCCTCCGGCGACGATCATGGGCAACGTGACGATGGACCTGACGACGAATCCCGCCTGACGACAGGCAGCGATGTACGACGTCACGACATCTTTGCGCACACAGAGAACCTGCTTCTCCTGTCCGATGGTCCGCGATGTCATGAGGAGATCCTCCGACAACTCAGGGATGTTCTTGGCGATGAATTTCTTGAATTCGTTCTTGCGCGCATCGCGACCCAGGGACGCCAGCCGAACCGACGTGCCGTACAGTAACCGTGCCGGGATGCAGAGAGCCACCTTCCTGCGACCGTGAATCTTGAGCGATTTGCGAAGCTCCTGCATCTTCACTGTGAGCCGCTTGGCATCCTTGATGACCCCGTTCTGGACGATCTCCTGCGGCAAATCCGTTACCCCGGATGAGAGCAGATTGATCACGCCCTTCTTTCGCTTGGCGATGCCCATCCGCAGGAACTGATCCGTGATCTCGATGCCGACGGTGGCTCTGAAGGACATGATTGAATGTGAGTATACAGGTGACGCTTGCGGATTGGCTATCTGCCCGATGGTCGATGGATGCTTCACTGCTGCATGGATGGACGATGGCGCTGCTGCTTCGTGAGTCTTGGTTGAGTGCGGCGTGACAGCGAAATGCGGAGAACTCGCAGATGATGTGTGGGAACCACCATGCCTCATTGGTCTCAGGGCAATGGATGCCCTTGGCGATGACGTGCCTGCGGAGGCTTTGCGATGTTGCATGGTTGGGAAATGGGAATGGGTGTTTGTGGAGTACATCTACATCTCTTGCTTCCACCAGACCAGTGACTGACGCGATCCTGAGATATCCGTCACTGCCTTGAGCCGAACGGTCCAGCGATCGCGAACCGCGGTGACGGTGATGGTGCGCAGTGTCGCGGATGATGTATCGACAGCAATGGTGCAAACCGTATTGCCGATGGTCACCGTGCCACCGGCGTAGGACGTATTGAGCGTGAGCTGCAACATGGCTTCCTCGGTGCAGGCATCGGCACCGGCGAGTGCTTCCTTCGATCTCGTTTCCGCGATGCCCATGCTCATCTCACCGAGACCGCGCAATGCACCGGAGAAAACGACCGCCAGCGCGACAGCACCGAGCACGACGACCGTGATGATCAGCATGGCGCCGGGGCGTTGCCTCGTGGAAGATCGGAGAAGCCGGCAGAGAAGATTCGGCTGCATCATTGTCGGAGAGAGATGGAAGTTTCCAGTGTCAGGTTGGATAGCGCAGTCTGTGCAGTATTCGTCGCCGGCTGCTTGCCGTGCAGCACAATTTTGATCGTTTCCGGAAACGTCGCGACGGAGAGATTGGTGAGCTGGAACTGATCGACGATGACGCCGGTACCGGTGATGGGTGCGGACGACGAAGATCCTTCCTTGATACACAGCTGCGTGCCGCAAATCGTGAACACCGTCGGATTGACGGTCGAGCCGGACATGGCGAGTGAGAGCGTGCCGTTCGCACTGCCGAAGACGCTGGTGCCGGTGTTCAGTCCAATCGCGCCGCGGGCGGCGAGCGTGATCCGATCTAAGGCATAGCGCAGATTCTGCTGCACCTCGGTTCCAATTCCGGCCTTCTGCCGGGTCTGCAGCACCGTCACCATGACATTGAGGAGTGATACCACGACCACTGTACTGATCGCGATATAGAGAATCGTCTCGATTAGGGTGAAGCCTCGGCGAAGCCCCGAAGGGCGAAGACGGGTGAAGCCGGAGCGGCGACCGGTGATGGAATAGTTGTGCATCATTGGTACAGAAGGGAAACATCTTCCAGATCAGGTGTCGTGGAACCGTTGCCAAGGAGTGTCGCCTTCCACTGGATCCAGCGTGTACCGGTGGCACCGGGATCCGTCGTCACCGCCTGCCAGCTGCCGGAGCTAAAGGATGTTGCCGACGTGCCGTCGGGTCCGGTCCAGAGCGCCGTCGTGAGTCCGGCCTGCGTGGATGCGACTCTGATCCTGTACGTCACTGCACTACTCCCGCTCATCCTGCCGCGCAGCCGCGCCCAGACTGTTCCGGCACTGCCACTGTCGAACGGCGGCGAAGTGTACGTGCCGATCAACGGATACATACCTCCGCCACCGGCGACCGAAATGATCCACCGCAGATCATCGATGAAGATGGTCGGCTGATTGGTCCCGGTCGCATCGAAGATCTTGAAGTAAGTGAGCGCACTACTAGAGAGTCCGAAATCTATAACAGGAATCAGTGCCCGCTGCCACGTCGCCGGATTCTTGTCGATACCGCCCGAAATGTAGGTCCCAAGGGAAACGGCACTGCCGTTGCTCGCCTGCACAGACAGATTCTGACCGTAGTAGTTCGTCGTAAAACCGAGTGGAGGGTTGGCGTTGTAATCGTAGACATAGTTGAGCCGCAGATCTTTGATGGCCGTCACCGTGGAACCGACGATGCTCCCCGTGACTGTCAGCATGCGACTGGCACCGTTCATGGCATTCGTGATTGAACCCTGAGAAAAAATAATTCCCGAAACCCCCAGACCACGATTGCCGGAATTAGTCAGGAAGTTGATCTGGGCATTGGAGATAAATGCAGGATAACCAGTGACAGCGGTCAGCTTCGTCCTGAGATTGTAGTTGGAAATATCCATACGGGTACCGTTCTGCATGACGAACGTATAGTTGAACGTACTATCGCTGGTATTGAAATTGATCGTAAGGATGTTGGGGGTTGTGAACGACACGAAAACAATGCTCCCTGCAGGACAGGCAGGTGCCAGCGATGTTACGACAATCGATTTGGCAGCAGTGAGACCGGTAGATTTACATGCAGTCGGAGAAGCGGCTGCAAGTGCGGCGTAGTCGGGAACGGGAAAATCTGTGAATGCTCCCTCATTGGCACTCTCGTTGCGTGTGTATGCTGCCCCGAACGTGTTGTTCGTGATGGTGACTCTGGTTGCTGATGGGGCACTGGCGTCTCCGGCGTACATAGCAAATGCCCACGGCGATACCGTATTCACGTACATATCCAACGCGGAGGCACTGGATGCATCGAATGCTTTGTTGAACTGTGTTGATCCGTTGATACCAGGATTGAGCTTGAGCGAGTTGGCACCGGTACGAAACAGGTAGATGGAACTGCCGGTGGAGTTCAGGTTCGACGGGTTGGTGATGCGCCAGTTATTCTGCGGCGCATCCGTATAGATCAGTTCCTCGCTGCTGGCACTCCCCGGCTGCCACACCTGCACTCTGGATGACGCGAGACGACAACCTAAATACAGATAAGCACCGAAGAAAGAACCAGAGTCGCACGTGTTGCCGGATGGATCCGTCGCCGTGTACGAGTAATTGGTGAGATTGATGGCATTGATGCCTGAGCCCGGAACGGATGTGAGGATGTAGACGGTACTGAGTCCGACGATCGGAATGATGGCATTGCCGTTACCGGAGATCGTCGACTGTCCGGTGATGGCGGAAGGACAATTGGTCGGTGAAGATGGATTGAGGGCGAAATCAACGAACGCCGCATTGGCCCCTCCGTCGCGTGCAATGAAGAGGTGGGTGCCGGTCGCCGACAATGCATTCGGCAGTTGCGTGCCGGTGATGTCGCAGGATGTCGGACTGGCGAGGGTTGTAAGACTGAGAATCTGCAATTCGCCGGATACGCTGTTGGATGCAATGAAAGCATGGTTACCATAAACAGAAATCTTACGAAGATCCATGGCGAAGTCGAGTGAGCCGACGACGCTCATCGTCGTTGGAACGGAGAGATCGAGCGCGAGGAATTCGCTGTCGGCGCTCTGGACTCTGGCAACAAGCAAGCGATTGCGAACAGAGTCAAAAGCGACGTCTTTCACGAGAGCGGTTCCGGTGAGATCCCACTGTGCAGCCACCGTGAGATCGTGAATCGAAATGACGCGGATCTCCGCGGCGGAATCCGGTGTGGCGACGTACGCGTAGTCACCGGCGATAGCGATGGCACTGCCGGTGGAGTTGAGTTCGACGGACCCGAGTGACGGCAGTGATGTCGCGGTGATCGTCGACGTGTCGTACACGAAGAGCTCGGCAGCCGATGCGTTCTTGCCGGTGGCGACGAGCAGGCGATCGGTCTTGGGATCGACGACCGTTGCGGTAGCGGCTGATCCGCCGCCGGGATTCGCGGTCAGAAATGAGACGGGTGTGATGAGGCTGCTCATCGTTTTCTGTTCCACCGAACCGTCTCCGACGGCTGCGCCCACCGTGCTATTGAAGACGCCGGTTGCGAAGTTCGCCGTCGTGGAGAGGAGCCAGCGTGCCACGTTCCAGTTGGTGAGCATGGATGTGAGACTAACGGTCTTGGCGCCGCCGCCCTGTCCTGTCCACGTCACGGTGGAGGTGACATTTTTCGTGAGCGGATCACTCGTCCCGCCACTCGGAACCAGCGCATCATTACCGTCGCGTTGCACGGAAGCGACGGTGATCGTCCTGGTAAAACGTCCCAGGAGTGAAGATGCACCGGAGAAGGAGTAGACGTTCCCGGTCTCACCCAAGCCGTGATTGCCGTCCGTCAGTGCGGTGAAGTTCTGCCGACCGATGGCACGCGTCGCCTCCAGTCCCTGCTGTGCGTAAGCAGCCGCCACGGTGCTGTCACTGCCGCGACGAACACCGTCGTAGGAACCGACTGCGAGTTGTGCGAATCCTGTCACGATCAGGAGGAGGAGACCCATGGCAATGACGACTTCCAGGAGCGATGTTCCGGGGTGTCTTCGGAGCCGGTAATGGAGAAGGAATGGCGTCATGGATGAATCGTCAGGATTCGTAGCCGCGGCATCGTGCCGCGGAGACAGAACGTGAGTATTGCATTAAATGTCATATATTAAAGGAGCGTAATGGAACCGTTCGATCCGACGGAAACCCTGCGGATCAGACCATTGAAGTGGGTGACGGAGACCGTACCCGGGACAAGCGGTTTGCCGGTCCCACGCTGGAACACCAGCTCTCCGCTGCCGGAGAACGCGTACTCAGGTGTGGCAACGGTGCGCCGCTCGTCGAAATCCGTGATGCGCGCAGCATACGACGACCCTGCGAAGACCACGTACTGTCCGGTCTGGAACGAGACTCCCCAGCCGCTGTCACGTTCGCCGACGAGTGAGCGGTGCTCAGCCTTGCGCAGTGCCTGCACAACATCTTCCGCAACGTTCCCGACTTTCTGCTTATGCTGAAACTGAACCAGAAGCGGCGCGGTACCCGCGACGACAACCGTAAAAATCGCGATCACGATGATCAGCTCCACGACGGTGAATCCCGGCCGTTTAGCCGACGGAACTGGTGACATCGTAGAGGGGGGTAATGATGGCCATCACGGTGAACCCTACGAGCACGCCGATCACGATGAGGAGAGCGGGCTCCAGCGTCGTGGTGAGATTTTTGATGGCGTAGTCCACTTCACTTTGGTAGTACGAAGCGATGTACTCCAGCGTCTCGGCGAGTGATCCGGTCTCCTCTCCTATACCGACGAGTGAACATGTCATGCCGGGGAAGAGCCTGCCGCTGGTACGCAATCCGTCGACGAGTGTACTGCCGCCTTCCACGACCGGCACGGCATCCAGTATCGCACGACGAATGATGCGGTTCTCGACCGCCAGTGCGACTGCAGGCAACGCTTCACGCACGGCGACGCCGCTCTTTAGGAGCACGGACAGCGCACTGGAAAACTGTGCGATAGCTGTCTTCAGCTGAATGCCGCCGATGAGCGGAATCATGAGGAAGAAGCGGTGGAAGAGTGGCTTGAATGCCTCCAGACGGGACAGTGCGAAGAGTGCTAGCAACGCAATTGTCACGCTGATAGACGTAACGATGCCGTAGACGCGGAAGTACTCCGCCACCCACATGAGGATGTTCGTCGAAAGCGGCAGCTCCACATCCAGTGATTCGAAGAGCGGCATGAGCTGGGGCAGCACGATGGTGCCGATGGAGAGACCGAGGCCCAGACACGCGACAAGGACGAACGTCGGATACATCATCGCGGTCCGGATCTTGCGGCGGAGATCCTGCACCCGACGCAAGTGTGCAACGAGGGTCGTGAGGTTCTGGGACAACGTGCCGGACATCTCGCCGACCTGTACCAAGTGAATGGCGATGGGGGGAAATGCGAACGGTGAGGTCTCCATGGCATGCGCGAGTGTCTGCCCGGATTCGACGGTGGAACGCAGGTGAACGATCACCTGACGACGGGTCCCGCGGGCATCCGCCTCGAACATGGAGAGCCCCTGCGTGACAGGCACACCCGCCTCCAGCGTCATGGCGAGGTTCCGCATGAGCAGGATGACATCCGCAGTGCCGATGGCGGAGAAGAAGGGAAGACGCATGGATGCTTTAGGAACGCATGACGCGCATGACTTCGTCGATGGTCGTGATGCCTTCGAGAACCTTGTCGAGACCGTCATCCAGCATGGTGGTCATGCCTGCCTTGATAGCAGCCTCCTTAATAAGGGAGGCATTCTGCTGACGCATGATCATGTCGCGGATGGTCTCATCCACCTTCAGAACCTCGAAGATACCTTCGCGGCCCATGTATCCAGTCTGATGGCACAGTTCGCAACCCTTGCCGTGGTAGAGCGGCACGGATGTTCTGGACTTGAGCCGGGATCCCAGCACATGACGCACTGCATCGGCATTCGGGAGATCCTTGAGATCGATGCTTTCACGGCAGCGGATACAAATGCGACGGATCAGACGCTGTCCGATGATCAGGTTGACCGTAGACGAGATGAGGAACGGTTCCACCTTCATGTCGAAGAGGCGCGGCACCGCGGTGGCGGCATCGTTCGTGTGGAGGGTCGAGAGCACCAGGTGACCCGTCATGGCGGCATTGATGGAAATCGCCGCGGTATCGAGATCACGAATTTCTCCGACCAGAATGATGTTCGGGTCCTGACGGAGGATGGATCGAAGGCCTGTCGCAAAGTTGATCCCTGCCTTCTCGTTCACCTGCACCTGGTTGATCCCGGGCAGGTCATACTCCACCGGATCTTCGATAGTCGCGATGTTCACTTCCTCGCGATTCATGCGACGCATCAGCGCGTACTGGCTGGTCGTCTTCCCGGAACCGGTCGGACCGGTGACGAGGATCATACCCCACGCTCTGCGGTACTCGGCCTCGACTATGGCGAGGCTCTCACCGCGGAGTCCGAGTGACTCCAGCGGAATGGCGTTGCTCTGGGATACCAAGAGACGCAGCACCACTTTCTCGCCGTGCGTCGTCGGTGTGGTGGAGACGCGGACGTCGACCCTCTGACCTTCCGGAGACGTGAAGAGCAACTTGCCGTCCTGCGGTGCACCGTGTTCGTCGATCGCGAGTTTGGCGAGCACTTTGATGCGTGCAACAACGAGCGCATGAACGTCGGTGGAGAATGTGAGGTGACGGCGCAGGATGCCGTCAACACGCTCGCGGACCACCGCCTCCGACTCACGCGACTCGATGTGGATGTCGGACGCATTCCGGCGAAGCGCGTGGAGGAGGAGCATGTCCACCAGTTCGATGATCGTGCTGTCGTTCTTCTTGGCATGAGCGAGCGCTGTATGACGTTGCAAGATGGCACTCGACACGTGCTGCAAATCCTTCTCGCCCTGCGAGAGTGCATTCAGAATGGCGCCTTCGGTGGAGAGTGCTGCTTCGACGTGGGCGTTGACCTTCTTGCCGAGCAGCCGGTGCACGCGGTGCATGCCGGGTTGTTCGCAGGCGACGCGGAGCATCCCGTCCTTGAGGAGATACGGAACGATCCGTTGTCCATCTAAAAACTGGTGCGGAATCAGTGTGAGCAATGTGAGATCCACCGGCGTGTTCTGCAGATCGACGAAACGCCATCCATGCACCTGTGCACGAAGCCGCACTGCCTGGACATCCGTGAGGAATCCCTCCAGGAGCAGCTGACGAATGAGCCCTCTGCCGCCGCTGCGTTCAACCAGTGCCTGCAGCTCCTCCTCGGTCACCAATTTCATCTGCCGGATGGCCTGGAAAATAGCCGGCTCTTCTATGGCAGAAGCATCCCCGTGTGAAACGGTCCGCTGATCTCCGACAGTGTCGATGGGTGAAATCGGCATGGATATGTGTATTAAACTGAACTTCTTTGTATCTATGATAGCACAGAACGGTGCGTTTTTCAAGGCTTCTTACGCATGATTCTGCGCAGAAGTATGCGCTGTCCGCTACAGTTTCCCCCACTATGAACCACCTCCCCTCCCTCCGCCGGCTTGCCGGTTTCACTCTCATCGAGTTGATTGTCGTCGTCGCGATCATCGCGATCATCGCGGCAACAGTGTTCGTCGCCCTGGATCCGGGCAAGCGTCTCCACGTCTCCCGCAACAGCAGGCGCTGGTCCGACGTCACAACCGTCATCAAAGCTGTGAAGTTGTACGAAGCGGATAACGCTTCTCTCCCGGCAGCCATCGACGCTGTCCCGGCAACCGTCCAGATGCTTGGATCGACAGTGACATGTCCTCCTCCCGCCTGCACAGGCGTCACGTTCCCTGGCAGCAACTGTACGATTGATCTCAGTTCCACTCTCCGCTCGTACCTGAAGGCAATGCCGATCGACCCGACGAGCGGCTCCGGTGCAGGGAACACGCGCTACTACGTCAACGCGAGCGGCAGCGTCCTCACCGTTGGAGCCTGCAACGCCGAAGGCGAAGGTTCCGGAGGCTCCGGCACCGCACCGACGATCACCGTCTCACAGTAAATGTTCATTTGTTTTATTTTGTCACCGAAGCCCGCCACCCGGCGGGCTTTTTTATTGTAGAAAAGGATCGATTACCGCATATCATCAGGCGAGAATGGCAAGTTGCAACCACGTGTCGGACACCGTAGTGTGACGGGAAGATACAGTTCTTACACTTCCCTTTTTTCCCGCTTCTTATTATGACCACTTTTCAATCCGTGAAGCTCCGCAAAGGTTTCACACTCATTGAACTCATCATCGTCGTCGCGATCATCGCGATCATCGCAGCGACAGTGTTCGTCGCGTTGGATCCAGGCAAGCGTCTCCACGTCTCCCGTAACAGCAGACGGTGGGCTGATGTCACAGCCGTTGCCAAAGCGGTGAGACTCTACGAAACGGACAATGCGGGTCTGCCGAGCGGCATCGACCTGGATGCGAGTTCAGTGCAAATGCTTGGTACCGCCTCAGCCTGTCCGCCTGCCGACTGCACAGGCGTGACATTCCCGGGGAGCAATTGCTTCGTCAGTCTGACGAGTGACCTGAGCACATACCTCAAGGGAATCCCTCTCGATCCTCTGAATGGAACGGATTCCAATACGCGGTACTACGTGAACCGAAACGGCGGCGTGATCACGGTAGGCGCGTGTGATGCGGAAGGTGAAAGTGCCGGCGGCTCCGGCACAGCGCCGACAATTTCGGTTTCGCAGTAAGCGGGAAAGCTGCTCCTCAAGATCAGGAAGGCACGGATTCGATGAGAGAATTGAGAGAATGTAAAATGTAGAATGTGTAATGTAGAATTACGTTGGCTAAAAGCCAAAATCTGACTTTCGTCATTCTACATTCTCAATTCTACATTCTCAATTCTGTCCGGTCTCCTCAAACAAAAATTGACGCCATTCCTCTCTCCCTGTACAGTCCCCACGCTCATGTCACGCATTTGTTCCAAAACCGGCAAGAAAGGCGGCACGGGAAACCTCCGCAGTCACTCCATGCGCGCCACCAAGAGGCGCTTCAACGCGAACATCCAGAAGAAGCGTGTCTTCGATCCGAAGACGGGAAAGTTTGTCCGCATCAAAGTATCAACATCGTATCTGCGGACGCTGGCCAAAAGACTCGGAAAGAAAGCGTAGCGATTGCCAAGCAGGAATATATCCTGCGTACACCTTTTTTTGTGCAAAGAATTTTTTCGATAAACGATTTGAACGAGATCTACTCTCACGATATTCTCCATCCTGACCCTGATACCTGACCCTTCCCCTCTTTATGGATCTCCTCGTCAAACCACTCGCCGGACTCCTCGGTTTCGCTCTGACAATGGCAGGCATCGCCGGCTTCTTCGTGGGGACGGGAATGCTCTTCGGCTTCGACGTGGACGCGATGCATAGCACCATTCATCTGGTCACAGGAGTCATCGGGCTTCTGGCATACGGAACGAGTCAGATCGCATCACGGTGGTACCTGATGGTCTTCGGCATCCTCTATACCGTCATCGCCATCATCGGATTTGCATTGGGGGACAACATCATCGGACTCTTCATGGTCAACACGGCAGACAATTGGCTCCACCTCGGTATCGGCACAACTTGTCTGATCGTGAGTCTGGGGAGCGGAAAGTAAAACGTGATCTTATGCCTGAACAAACAAAACGACGACAAAAACTGACGAGCAGACGATGAAGGTCATGAGAATGCCAAGGGCGATTTCGCGAAGCAAAACCGGTAGCTGGGAGATGCCACGGATCAGATAGAATGCACACGGCAGAGCGAGTGCTGCGGAGAAGCGAAAATCCTGATTACTGGCGTACGCGAAGAGGTACGGATAGAGGAATGCACCGAGTAGGAGACAGGCTGTAACGAAGTGCAGAGGTAATAAGCGATAGAAGGAAAATCGTAGCTCGCGAACGAAGCCATAGAGAAGCCACGGCAAGAGAAGTAGCGCGGATACGATCAGCGGATAGGCGATCCACAGTAACTTCTCAAACTTGAACTCGCCAAAGAGTGATGAACGAAAAAAATACTCGAGTAAATTTCCTCTGCGCGCATTGTCATCCCAAGGATCATTGAATGGCTGACGCGCAAGAGCGATGGGATTGAATGTAAACAAGTGACGAACATCACGAGGCACTGCAAGGCTGGGATTCATTTGGTCATTCCCCAATGACAAAGTTTTTGAATGGTTGGGTTCAACCAGAAGTCGGAGTGCCGGATACCATCCTGCGAGCGCGATAACAATCGTGCAGAAAAGTGCGACTCGCAAGACACGATGTCCGAGTGATGCTTTGCGCAACAAGAGAGGGAGCAATATCCCAGGAAGAAGTACGAGAACACTCACTTTGGTCACCATGGACAATGAGAAAAGGATGCCGGTGCCTACGATCCATCTGTACCGAGGATTGCGCCACCACTGAAGCAACAGAACAATGCAGCTCATCGTCAAAAGCAGTGATAACGTTTCGTTGGTGATACGTGAGGAGAAAAAAACAATGCCGGGGAATACGCAGAGCAGGAGACCAAAGAGCATGACCCCGTACCGATCGCGCGAAGAGAAAAGGAGGGGGGTAGCGACAAGGGTGACTGCAAGTGTCAGAACGGAAAAGACCAAAGCCCACACCTGAAGTGAATGGAAGAGCATGGACTGAGTGAGACCGAAGAATCGCGAACAAAGCTCCATCCAAGCTGCAGAAAAGGCATAGTAGAGCGGTGCCTGATGAAACTCCCATCCATCGCTTGCCATGGGAAGATGTCCGTGAGTACGGATAAAATTGATGTACTCAAGATGTCCGTCAAGATCGTGAGTACGGATGTCGTAGGCGGTTCCCTCAACATAAAGAAGGCGAATGATGATCCCGATAAACAAAACCGTGAGAAGGATGGATAACATCCTTTGTCTCGGAAACAGTGCACGAATACGCCAGGTGTACCATCCAATCAGTATGAGAAATACGATGGTAATGAAAAGAACCAAAGGATCAGACGGAGAAACATCAATAGCAATACCCTCCGTCACGCCGATGTCGGAAATCTTCATCGCAAGCGTATTTCTTCCGGGAACGAGCCAACGACCCAGATTGATGCGTGTCTTGTCATGAGGAGAACAGAATGTCTTCTGATGATCGGGTATCACCGTCTGCCGATTCACTGTCATGTGCTCCAAGCAATCATCGACCTGTACGGAGAAGACGTGCGGATGAATGAACGAAAGATCAATGGGAACGGATAGTGATATCGTCGATGCAATGGATGGAATGAAGAATGGGAGTTCGGCAGTGGCGGGAGTTCCCCCACTTGCAACGTACGTCGCGGGACCGATGGTGGGCATCGTGAATGATCGCGCTGCAAACAGCAGAGCGCTGATCAGCACGAATATGAATGTGTCACGGAGAAAGCGACGGACACGCAATCGCTGTGATGTCACAGGCGGAACATTCTTTTTCCGAAGTGCGGCTCTCGTCGTCATGATTGTACTAAAGTATAGAGTGCAACAAGCATTGCCGGGCGTGGGAGAGGAAGGCTGAGCAAGGGAAAGTGGCAATCATTACTGGATCAGGACAAGCGTTTTGTACGGACTCATCGAATGCAACCGCGCCGAATACCGGAAACCAGCCCGAAAATGCAGTTGCATAGTCCGGCACCAATTGTTTCGCCGTCTCACTCTATCGATACTCATGACCAAGCCTATGCCAATCTCGACATAGTCCTCAGACGGATCCAGATGGCGGAGAGGGAGGGATTTGAACCCTCGAGACCCTTTCAGGTCTACTTGCTTTCCAAGCAAGCGCACTAGGCCACTATGCGACCTCTCCAAAGCAGAGCGGACGGAGTATAGCGGCTCATGATGGTGCTGCGCTACTTCGAACACACCTCGCATTTCTTCATGCAGCGGCACATCTGCTTGGACCAGCACATGGCGGCGGCGCAGAAGGCGATGATTGCGAGTGAGCCGGATGTAGATCCGAACTGGAAGGCAAATTCTGCCCCTCCGGCAGAAGCGACAACATGTGTCTGATAGACACCAATCGCTGCACCGATGGCAACAATGAAGAAGAGCAAGGCAAGCAGCCACTTGGCGGTGAAGCACGTCACGGAACAGGACGGTGGTGGCGCGGACTTTTTGAGAATACCCATGAGAAAGAGGGGGAAGAACCTTCGGATTCTAAGGGTGCTAACGGTGAAAGACACTTGCGCAGGAGAATCAAGAAGTATGAAGCATGATGGCATTTTTTAGGCTCAATTTTTTGAGAGACTAGATTTACCAATGCAGCAGCTCTGATGGAAAGGAATATTTGCCACCAAAGGGGGGCGTGCGCCGCAGGTGGGGGTCTGCTGGGGGGAATCGGCGCACGCGTTTTCTTTCTGCCATTTCTTTGTCGCTTGAGTTCAACATCCAAGTGCAACACCCGGGTTTC
>CAINWJ010000104.1 GCA_903854455.1 Candidatus Peribacteria bacterium
AGCCTTGATGATTGAACATTGAAAATTCTTTGAAAATTGACTGCTTCGATCCAAAATAAGTTACAAACCCCTGCTAGTCTGTCCTCATGCAGCTCGCGGTCATCATTCCCGCTTTCGATGAGGCAGAGAGTCTTGGTTGGGTTCTTGGTCGCATGCCAAGGACACTTGCGGAGATTGATCGGATCCGTGTTTTCGTCGTGGATGATGGTAGTGCGGACCGCACAGCGGCGATTGCAGAGGAGCATGGCGCAACGGTACTGCGGCATCCCAAGCGAATGGGGTTGGCGTCCGCGTTTCGTACAGGATTGCAGGCGGCACTCGATTCCGGTTCCGAGCTCATCGCGACGGTGGATGCCGACGGACAGTACGATCCGCAGGAGATCGGTTTGCTTCTTGATCGGATGAAGATGACGAAAGCCGATCTGGTTGTTGGTGATCGACAGATCGCGAAGCTTAAGCATATGCCGATCGGGAACCGGATCGGGAACGTCATCGGAAGTCTGATGCTGCGGCTGGTTGGTGCTACGTGTGTCACTGATGCGTCCTCGGGTTTTCGTCTCTTCACGCGGCACTTGGGCCTTCTCCTGGATATCCGAAGTCCGCACACCTACACGCACGAGATGCTCATTCAGGCGACCGCGTACCATTGCGATACGGCAGATGTTCCGGTGACATTCCTCTCCCGCCGTCACGGACCCAGCAAGCTTGTGCGTAGTCTTCGTCATCACATCCTCCGTTCATGCGGAACCATCCTCAAATCCTTGTTCCTGATGCGCACACGGACGGTGCTCCTCGTGACGCGGCACCGGTCGGATGGACAGGGTGGTATCCAGACGTACATCCGGTCTTTGATTCCAGCACTCGTCTCAGAGGAAGGTCACCACCATCGGATCATCGTGCATCGCGGCGGCACTATCTTTCTGCCTGTCTTTTTCTTCCGGGCTCTCTTCGCATCACTGGTGTTCCGTGGCAGGCAGATCCATTTACTGGACGCATCGCTTTGTCCGTTTCTTCGGATTCTATCGATCATTCGTCCCGGGATAGTTCGCAGCATCACGGTCTACGGGCTCGATCTCACATGGCGACCGGTCTGGTACCAGTGGATGCTGCGGCGATGTCTGCCGTTCGCCGATCGCGTTGTGGCGATTAGTAAGGCAACGGCGGCAGAAGCTGTGAAGCGGGGAGCGAAGGAGGTGAGGGTGATTCCGTGTGGGATTCAGAAGAATGACCAATGCCCAATGACCAATGCCCCAGCCTTCGCTCCTGCGGGAGCTTCGGCCGGCAGGCAAATAATAACCAATTCCCAATTTCCAAAGCAGCTGCTGTTACTCGGACGTCAGATTCGTCGCAAAGGAACAGTATGGTTTCTTACTGAAGTATTGCCGATATTGCTCAAAACGAATCCGGATATTCGTGTCGTGATTGCCGGTGATGGACCGATGTTGCCGGAGATTCGTTTGACGGTTGATCGCATGGGATTTAGTTCTGTAGTTTCGGTACTCGGAGCGGTTTCCGATGAGCAGAAATCTGAGCTATATCGATCGAGCTCACTCTTCGTCATGCCGAATATTCCAGTCATGGATGATATGGAAGGATTTGGGATCGTGTGTATCGAAGCCGCTGCGCAGGGATTGCCGGTTGTCGCTTCTAGGCTTGAGGGGATTATAGATGCGGTGGTCGATGGCGAGACCGGAATGTTCTTTGACCCACTCAATGCAACCGATGCAGCTCAAAAAATCATTGAGGCATTGGATAGGCAGTGGGATCGGAAAAAGGTTTCGGAGATTTGCTTCCGGCATTTTGATATTGAGATTGTTGCGAGGAGGTATAGAGAGGAGGTGCTTTCCCCC
>CAINWJ010000105.1 GCA_903854455.1 Candidatus Peribacteria bacterium
CGCTTTCACGACCCATACACCGGTGAAAGCTGGACACGACGTCTTCCCGTACGATATGGCATGGCGTGTGCTCGGCGACAATCTTCCCTGGCACATCAAGAACATCGCTGGAGCGGATCAGCTGTCGATGACGCACCTCGCGATGCACTTAAGCAGGAAGAGCTTCGCCGTTTCGCGCGTCCACGGCATGGTCAGTAACCAGATGTTCCCGGGCGAAAATATCGACTACATCACGAATGGCGTCCATCTGCCGCGCTGGACCAGCCCCGAGATGCAGGCACTTCTCGACAAGTACGCTCCCGGTTGGCGCGATGCGCCGCACCTGTTGCAGGATCATTGCCGTGAAATTCCGGACAATGAACTTGCCGATGCCCACCGTGCTGCCAAGCGCCGGCTCCTCGCGATTGCGAACCAGTACGCAGTTACGCCGCTTGAGGAGGATGTCCTAACGATCGCCAGCGCCCGGCGTGTCGTTGCCTACAAGCGACCGGAACTTCTCTACACGAATCTCCAGCGTCTGACGGAAGTCTGCAAAGGTCACGTGCAGATCATCCATGCCGGCAACGCGCACCCGGCAGACCGCTTCGGTCAGGAGGTGATTCAGCGGATGATCGAACGCTCTAGGGCCCTGAAGGATGCGGTGAAGATCGTCTATCTGCCGAACTACAATCCGGAGCTCGCCAAGCTGATGGTTGCAGGAGCGGATGTCTGGCTCAATACGCCCACACGGCTTCATGAAGCTTCGGGAACATCAGGAATGAAAGCGGCGATCAATGGCACGCTCAATCTCTCGACGCTCGATGGCTGGTGGATCGAAGGTTACGAGATGGACCCGCAGTCCGGCTGGAGGATCGGACCGTTGTCGCAGGCTCTGGACGCCGATGACACCCGCCAGATCGATGCCGAAGATTTCTACACGCAGCTTCAGTATCAAGTCATTCCTGAGTTTTACTACCGTGATCATGTCCGCTGGATGCGCCGCATGAAGCGGACCATCGGGCTGGCGGGATACTTCAACACGCACCGATGCATCGAGGAGTACATGAAGAAGGCGTGGACGGGAATGAGGGATCGGTGATCAGTGATCAGGAAGTCAGTCGATCATGTCAGAGCTTCAATTCCTGATCCAGCGCAAGGATGATGCGCATGATCTGCTCCACTCCTGAAAGATAGGATTTTTTCTCCATGTGCTCTTCCAGAGAATGCGTGGCGAAACCATTGCTCGAACCGAGCGTCACGGTGGGGATGCCAAGCGCCAACGGAACATCTCCATCAGTATTTCCAGTCTTGAAGTACGGCACAATCCCCAGTGACTTTTGCACACGTTGCGTGATGGTGAAGATCGGATGGTTCTTCGGGAGCGATGCAGCCTGCGTTGTCGCCAGCACCTCGAAAGAGGCTTTCACTGGTCCGGTGCAATGTTTACGGATGCACTGCTTCCAGTTTCTTTCGATGGTATCAATGGATGCCTGGGTTCCTGAACGACACTCGAAGAGACACTCAGCTTCACCGGGGATGGCATTGATTCCCTTTCCGCCTTTGATCGCCGTGATGTTGTACGTCGTTTTTTCAGGCATCCGAAGCCTGGAGAAATCGCTGATAATTCGCGCAAGGATGACGACGGCATTGGGCTCGCCGAAGTTGCGCCAGCTATGGGCACCGGTCTGCTTCGCGATGATCTTGAGATGTCCGCGAAGCTGTCCGACACATGCGTTTGTCACTCTGCCGATGTCGTGACTCTCGACGTTCACCACGTATCGGATATTCCGATGATGTTCTGCCATCAACCCCTGCATACCTCGTTTCGCTCCGAGTCCTTCTTCACCAACGGTAAAAGCGATCAGATAGTTGTTCTGAAGCCGGATCTTGTTGTCTTGCAGGAAAGCAAGAAACATCAGAACAGCCGTAACTCCTGCGGTATTGTCGCAAATCCCATGCGCGAACAGGTGACCGTTTTTCTCTCGTACGTTGATGGGTACCGGAGACTCGCAAGCGGTATCGCCGTGCGCGGAGATGACGACAAATGTTCTATCATGTGGATTGTTGATGATGGTCGCAGTGGCATTCCCCGTACGATCAATCTTCACGGCACTCAAGCCCAGTTTTCTGAGTCGCTCAGTCAAATATTTCATCTTCTTCTCTTCATGGAACGTTGGAGCCGGGATCTCGCAGATGTTTTTGAGTGTGGAAAATACAAGCTTCTCGTGTTTGCGGAGGAAGCCATACACATTGTCAGACTTAACACTCATCAACCGCCACTATAGCAGAACACAGGTTGATTGATATTAAAACTCCAGGATAAATCGGGAGCACAGCGGCCAATAGATCAACTTGTCTGATGAAGGTCCGGTTCAGTCCTTCCTCTTACGCAAGCAGACGTTCCAATTTTCGGAAAACCTGAGCCGGGACTTCGTGCGGGGCTTTTTCAATAAACGTGATGTTACGCCTCCGATAATCCAGACTTTTAATGTGGTCAACGAGAATGACTCCGTTCGTTTTTATAGAAGGCGGCAAAGCGACTTCGAACGGGTAACCCTTCTCCTGACTGGTGATGGGGCAGAGAATTGCCAAGCCAGCCTTGGCGTTGTAGGACTGCGGAGAAAGAACAAGCGCCGGACGCCTACCGCTTTGCTCGCGACCCTGCTGCGGATCGAAATCCAGCATGATAATATC
>CAINWJ010000106.1 GCA_903854455.1 Candidatus Peribacteria bacterium
CCCCCGGTGGGGGAGGGGAACATCACGATCGTTCGTTTGCATCCAAGCAAGGCATCCTTCCCCCGTCGGGGGAAGGACCGAGGATGAGGGAGACGATCGGCATGGTCTCCTTCGACTCTCCGCCCTTTATCGGCGGCATGGGTCGGCATGTCAGCATGCTTGTCGATGGCTTGAGAAAGTCCGGTGTGAGAGTCTCACTCTTCGACCGTTACAGGCGCCCGATTGTTTCTCGCATTGCCCGCAGCATCGGATTTTCCTTTGGTATTGAACGAAAATTACGGCAATGGATTGAATGTGAACATGTTCAGATGCTCCACGTTCACACGGGTCCGGGTGGCGTTCTTCTCAAACGAAAGCCTGCGGCGATTCCGTTGATCGTCACCGCGAATCATACGTATGCACAGCAGTCGACATTGCCCGGTCAATCATGGAAGAAAATGTTGATTCCCTGGGAACGGCGCACGTATCAGCTCGCCGATCACATCATTTGTATTTCTGCCGATACTGCGGACATCGTGCGTGATCGGTACAGGATTGATTCTGCGAAGATTTCTACCATTCCCTGTGGTTTTGATCTTGCTCCGTGGATCGCCGCTGATCGTTCCATAGAGCAACGCAATGCCTCACGATGTGTTTTTGTCGGGCGGCCGGACAAGCGTAAGGGATGGGATCTACTTCTGCAGGCTTGGTCGATCGTTCATGTAAAACATCCTGAAGCGACGCTCGACGTCGCAGGATTCACGGGTCAACCGATGGCTGGCGTCACTTATCACGGTCGGATCGCCGATGATCAGCTTCGGAGTTTGATCGGATCGGCGGCACTCACCGTTGTGCCCTCGAGGCTTGAAGGATTTGGCCTAATCGCAGCGGAATCGATTGCCTGTGGCACACCCGTTGTTGCGACGGATACTGCTGGTCTCAGAACCGTGGTCGATCACGATCGATCGGGATTACTCGTTTCACCGGAACCTGAATCGATTGCGCATGGAATGATCCATGCTCTGAGCGATCGAAGTCTTTGGCAGCGGTTGCATGAGGGGTGCCAGGATTGTCGTCACAGGTTCGATCTGCAGGCGGAGATCGATGCTCATCGGGGGGTGTATGGGCAATACAAAACGTTGTCACCCTGAGCGTAGTCGAAGGGTGATGAGCACAGGTAGAGACGCCCCGGCGGGGCGTCTGTACTAACAATCAATCCCTCATATAGTTCAGGGGAGCCTTGTTATCGCGGAAAGCATTCCGCTCCCCTTATAAAAAAGAGTCATGAGTCATATACTACTCTCCACAGTGTCTTCTCTTACGAAACGACGGCAACTGATTCTGTGGTTCGTGCTCATCGCACTCCTGCTTCTGAAATACTTCTGGTCACTGTTTCTCTTCCCCGGTGTGCCCTTCGGGTACGATGCCGGGATTTACCGCTATCTGTTCCTCAAACATGCCGAAGGTTGGCCGCTGTTTATGATCGCTGGAATGCCCGAGTGGGCGCGGGTGCATGCGCTTGGTCTCTTCGCATTCACGACGCCATTCATCAAGTTGGGTCTGCCCGTGGATTGGCTCATCGGATGGATGTGGAATCTGTTTCCCGTGATGCTTGCCGGGGTGCTCGCGTGGGTTGTTGGCAAGCGGCAGGGCGTCACAATTGCAGTAGCGGTTGGGATCGCCGCGCTACTATCGACCGTTCAATATGAAGGATTCCTGATGATCTACCAGAAAGTGTTTGTCGCCCTGCTCTGGTGCACGCTCTCATTCCACTTTCTCGATCGCCGGTCGCGTTGGTGGATCGTCTTCGGCATGTTGACGATCGCGACGCATCAGCAGATCGGACTGATCTTCGTTCTCGCGATCCTGGCTTCGGTGATCGGCGGATGGGTCGCGCAATCGGCAAAGAGAGGATTGTTCATTGAGTGGATCATTGCCTGCGTTCTCGGATTGCTCTGGTACCTCCCGACGTACCAGCGGTCGGTGCTGGATCTGCTGCCGTTCGTTCTTCGACCGGTGACATGGATCGCTCTTGTCATCGTGATCGCGCTCGGGGTGATGCTTTTCTTCGGTCGGTCACGGATCAGGAAGTTGGATCTGCGGCAGGTTGGGATGTTCGTCTCGGTGATCATGCTCATCACTGCGGTCATTGTCGGGTGGCTGGCGTCGCACGTTCCATCGCTTGCCGTATCCGGTGAACAGAGCGGCGCATTCTTCTCGATCGTCGAATATTGCCGCTGGTCGCTGCCGCTTCTGGTTCTTGGTCTCGGTGGATTGTTCCTGTCATTCAAGAAGCGTTTGGATGATCCGTGGCAGTGGGCGGCACTGGTCTCTCTGTGTGCGGTCGCATCCTCGTTCTTCTTCTACCGTCGATTCATCCTTCCGCTTGATTTCTTCCTCCTGCCGTTTGCAGCGGCTTCGATCACACAACTTTTTTTCCATCGCAAAACAATCGGGAAAATACTTCTCACCGTCCTCCTCCTGGTTCAAGCCGGATTGCTGGGGTGGCAGATGGCACTGGTCGATCCGCACGTGGAGGCTTCCACTCTCGCATCGATCAAACTGCTTCGATCAGTCGTACCCGCCAGCTCGACCGTCGTCGTCCTCGACAACATGGCGCCGTGGGTCGTCGGGTACCTGCCGACCTCTGCAGTTTCGGGGCCGGGAATCTTTGACTCCAAGCCGCTTCAGGATTGGCAGAAGCTGATCTACGGTTCCGATCAGGAACGTCGTGCTTTCATCGCTTCTTATCCGAAGGGAACGTTCTTCTTGGCCACGGATGTCTTCAATGCATTCTATCCGCCGGAAGCGCAGTTACTCCTGAGTCATTCCTGTCTGGTGGAGACTGGACTCCCGGGTTTGTACACATCGACCTGCGGTCAGTAGGACATCTCCTTGACCGGAAGCCATTTCTTCGGCATCCTTCTCGCGTTTTTTCCTTATTTCGCAGCCGCGAAGGGCTGCGCTCCCTCTCTTCCTACCTGTGCGCCAGCGCTCCTACCATCGACGTCCCATCGACACATTTCAGAAACCGCGAATGAACGAGCAGATCCGTGTTCCGGAGGTATTTCTGGTGAGCGATACCGGTGGAGAGAGGCTGCCGACTGCCGCGGCACTGGAGCGTGCCAGAGCCCAGGAACTGGATTTGATCGAAGTATCGCCCAAGGCGCAGCCGCCGGTCGTGAAGATCGGGGATTTCGGCAGCTACCTGTACCGGCTCAAGAAGAAGGACAAGCAGCAGAAGGCCCACAGCAAGCATACGGAGGTGAAGGTGATTCGCTTCGGCTTCCGCACCGATACGGGGGATTTGGATCGCCAGGCCAACCGCACGCGCGAGTTTCTGGCGGAGCGTCACATGGTCAAGGTCACGATTGTCCTGCGCGGTCGCGAGCTCAGTAACAAGGAATATGGCATCACCAAGCTCAAGAAGTTTGTGGAAGGATTGGCAGACGCTTCCGAGGTCGATCAGCCCATCAAGCGGCAAGGGAACCATTTCATTGTGATTTTGAGACCGAAAAAATAGTATTTAGTATTCAGTATCTAGTATGTAGTATTCGGTGGATGCAGTAGATTCATACTGAATACTGGATACTGTATACTTTCCAAGTCTTCCCTTTACTTCATCCAATCCCTGTACTACCCTTAGCCGTCCCATGCCAAAGCTCAAGTCCCACAGCGGCGCCAAGAAACGTCTCCGACGCACCGGAAGCGGTAAGCTGGTATTCAAGCGCAACAGCCGCAACCATCTGCTCATGCAGAAGAGCAAGCGCCAGAAGCGCATCCAGCGCACGCAGCTTCTGCACCCCACCAACGAGCATGCCCTCCGGCATCTCGTGCCCCATATCTAGCATTTCTTCCCCGTTCCCATGAGAGTCAAACGTGGTATCCACCGGCATCGCAGAGTCAAGGCACTGCACGTCCTCGTGAAGGGCTACCGCGGCATGAAGCGGACGACCGTGAAGAAGGCCAAGGAAGCCGTCATCAAAGCCGGGCAGAACGCGTACCGCGACCGTCGTCTCAAGAAGCGGACATTCCGCGGTCTCTGGAACGTGCGTCTCAACGCGGCTCTTCGTGCCAATGGTTCCAAGTACTCGGCGTTCATCCCTGCGCTGAAGAAAGCCAATATCACACTCGATCGCAAGACCTTGAGTGAGCTCGCCATTCGCTATCCGGAGGTATTCAATCGGGTAATGAAGGAAGCGGGGGTAGCGAAGGTATAACAGCGTGTTTCTTCTGACTTCATTTTTTCTTTGTCGTTTTTTTTAGCAATGCAATGAATTTCGCCGGTTCTTGTACTGACAGATAGATGGTTGGGTGATTGATGGTGTATTCCTCTACATCATTCACCACTTTCAGGTTTCGCAGTACGAGTTTCACTGTGCTGCTCAGATCAGATGCGAAGATGAATGAGTAGTATCCGATTCCTTTTTCAAACTCATGTACTCTGGTATTTTTCCCCAACTGTTTCATTTTTTGAGCTGTCATTGAATAACTCGTTAATTGCTGTTCCGATGACCAGTTGTTGATCAATGCTCGATCCTTCTTCGTAATATTTGAAACATTCACGATATTCTTCTGTGTCAGTTGCATACATTTTCCGTAGCCGAATTTTCCATTGAATGTGTCTGGTTTGGATTCTCGTGCAGTTCCGCTTGATCGGATGATGCGCAGTGATCCGTCATCATGTAACTCCAGAATAAACCCGGCATTGTTTACGATCATGATGACGATGAAGAAGATCGCGAATACACAGAGGAATCCTCCTATCATCCAGTTGAGTGGCCATGGTGCAAGTGGGCTTACGACTGAGAATACTATGAAAAGAGGAATGAATCTCAGCATGAGATACTTTTGTGTGTTCTTCTGCGCCCCTTTGAATATTCTTATGTTTGGTTTACTCATGCAGATATTGGAAGACAGGATCTCAAAGTAGACAAAGTGATGGAGCAGAAATTATTTGCCCATTTTCCTCTTCACTCGGACAAACCCAGATAGCTCGAAGACCTTGAGCTTCGGTTCGATTTTTTCGATGTGATCAAGGAGGAGGTTCACACCGAGAGAATCAGCCGCCATGTGACAGACTTGGATGACGTTGACGTGGTTCTTCTTGGCTTCCTCCAGCGATTTGTCCGTGATGTGCATGGAGATGACGGTGCCGACTCCGGCTCTCGCCTGTGCCTCGAAGAACTCTTCAGGACCGTTGGTGCCGCCGGTGAACTCATTCGGGCGGATCTTCCCCGGGCGGCTTACTTTGCTTCCGCTCGCGATGAATGGAGCGGCTCCGTGCTTGGCATAGAACTTGAATTCAGGAATTGCGAGCAGTGCTTTGATGATTTCCCCGAGATCATCGAATTCCTTCGAGCAGATTGTTTTCTCCATGAAGCGGTACGCCAGGTTGTCGGTGATGGTGTGACAGCAGACGGCGGGGATATTCAGTAATTCGGCGGCGCGCCCTTCACGCAGGAGGTTGTCCGAATGAATGGAGCGTCCGATCCGATCCATCCGTGACTTGATCATTCCTTCCACCTGGTTCGGGAAGAGCCCGGACTCCATGAGCATATCGACCTGCATCGGCATTACTTTGGTCAGATCGGCGAGAGCACGACCTTCCGGATGATGGATGAGGACGCCGTCGATGCGTTGTCCGTTTTTCCGGAGGTGATCGATGAGCAGGAGTTCCGGCGTCTCGACGTCGATGCCGACGGCAATGGATGTAAATTCCTCATCGCCCGTACCGTTGATAATTCTTGAATCACCGAACGGATTCCACGTTCGCTCCTCATCGAAGAGCTCCAGTTCGATTCCCTCAACCTTCTTCTGCCTGTCCTTCTCTTTCTTGAACTGCTTCTCGATCCTGGCTTTACCACGGGGATCTGCGGCGATGCCGAGATCGACGGCTTTATGGAAGAATTGGTTGAGCTTCATAGTGAGGGGAGGGTACAGGGGAGATTGTAGAAGTGGCAATCACAGGAACGGAAAGTAAGGTAGGTAAAGTAGGTTAGGTAAGTAAGGTAGTAAGGTCAGGTTTGTCTCTCATGATACTTCCATCACCTATGTAACCTACCTTACGTACAATACGTACCTTACTTTCATCAGTGTAATCATTCCCTCCACAAACTCCGGTTCTTCGCTATCCTTCCTTCATGCGCATCGACATCCTCACCCTCTTCCCCGAGATGTTTATCGGCCCCATGACCGAGAGCATCCTCAAGCGTGCAGTGGATGACGAGATCATTGAAATTCATACGCACAACATTCGCGATTTCGCGACGGGGAAGCACCGGCAGGTGGACGACACGCCGTACGGCGGTGGAGCGGGGATGGTGATGAAGGTGGACGTGGTTGTGAGTGCATTGGAGTCGGTGGTAGAGAAAGGTCAGTCTGAAGAAGGAATTAGGAAGAAGGAATTAGGAATTAGGAAACATATAACCGTGCCTCATCGCATCTATCTTTCCCCACGCGGGAAGCGGCTGAATCAGATCAAAGTTGAGAAATTGGCGAAGCATGACTGGCTACTGCTGCTCTGCGGGCACTACGAAGGCGTCGATCAGCGCGTCATCGATGGGTGGATCGATGAGGAGATCTCGATTGGGGATTATGTTCTCACCGGTGGCGAGCTGCCGGCGATGGTGCTGGTGGATGCCGTCGCACGGCACATTCCCGGCGTGCTGGGCAAAGAGGAGTCGGCGGGAGAGGAGAGCTTTTCCAAGGCGTTGAATCGCAAACGGGAGTATCCACACTACACACGACCGGAGGAGTTCCGCGGGATGCGCGTGCCAGACG
>CAINWJ010000107.1 GCA_903854455.1 Candidatus Peribacteria bacterium
AGACGCCCCGCCGGGGCGTCTCTACGGGGGACATCATTATTTGTAGCCGCAAAATTTTGCGGCTCTACGAGACATGATTGTTTTTGCAAAACCTCAAAATGTTGCGGTTCAACGATATGCGAATCACCCGACAGAACGCTGCGACCTCATCCTCACAACCTGCATCATCGAAAACGCCGCGAAGAAGAGATTGAGCCAGCAGAAGATCCAGCTCACCTCCAGGAAACTGAAGAATGCGATAAGACCGCTGCCGAGCATCAGCGCAACCTCACGACGCATCGTGCCACTGGTAAAGCAGTACCCCATGGAAATCCCGGCAAGACCCAGGACGAAGAGAAACGTGACCGAGTCAGGAAACAGGATGAATGACCAGACGATCAGCCCGATCGCGACGATCGAAATCGCCGGCGTTGTCATGCGTTCACTCGCCTCCAGCATCATCAGGATGCCCGCAAGATTGACGAGTGCCTCCAGGAAGAGGAAGAAAATGGAGCCTCCGGCAAGATAACCAAGAACCGAATAGATCAGCATGATCACTCCTCCGGTGAAGAAGAGCCAATCCTTCACCGATCGAACCGGGCGAATATTTGGACGATCGGGATACGCAGCACCAGAGACCAAGACGATGCCTCCGACAATGCCGATGATCGTTGTGAGATCCATTGACCGAAAGGAAACCTGATTACTGATTACTGATCCCTGCCCTCCCTCAATACTTCCACATCGTCCCCTCGACCACGGGCTGAGTGAACGGCACCCACGTGAACGCCGACGTGCCATCCGACCACTGGACGGAGCCGATGCCGTACGGATTGCCCGGTTCATTCAGGGTCAGCCGAACTGACGCATGGAGAGGATCGAGTGCGAAGATATCAGCAACCACCTGCATGGTACGAAAACCATCAGAAATAGCACCGAAGGAATCCGGCAGACCATCGCACTGCACACGCTGCGTGGTGGTCGTGCAGTAAAACGCATCGGAGATACCCGGAATCAGCAAGCGTGCATTGGAGAGCTGGACATCGCCGGTCTGCTCGATGGTGAATGATAGATCCGTGATCGCGAGGCGCGTTGCCGTATCCGGCGAACGACCCTCGAACTGGAACGAGGCGATCGTACGATCCTTGCCGGTCACGAGCGCGGCATTCTTCTCACCTGCATTCAGAATACGTTTAATCACCGATCGGGAGGTGACGAATGGCAGGTAGACGTCATGCGACGCCGAAGCCTTCGTGTAGTTCTGACTGCTCCATGCACCATGACCCTTGAACGTGACGCTGTCGATCTGAACCATGGTATTGCTGATGCCGCCGTTGTTCTTGGAACGGATATCCGGACGGACGTAGATCCCCCGCTCCGTCGCCTTGTCGATGAGAAATGAGCCGGACGGGAGTGTCAGGTGAAAGTTCCTCGCCGTAGACGATGTCGCATTGAGTGTCGCGCGACCAAGGTATCCCCGATCATCGCGATAGACCTGAAGTGAATTGACGGTCGACGCGACGTCCGTCGTCAGATTGATGTCGATATCCGTCACGTCGAGCGGCTCTTCGTAGAGGAATGCCTTGGCAGCGCCGATCACCGGACCCACCTCACCGAGGAGGAGGAACTGTGACCGGATGGTCGTGTCCTGCTGATCGTAGAATGAGGGAGGGATGGCTTTGATAGACAGTGATGATGAAGCAGCTGCTGCCGAAGATGACGAAGAAACCGAGGATGCGGAGGATGACGATCGCGGACGGGAATAGCTGAGTGAGGAAGATGACGATGATGCGGAAACCCTTGCCTTGATGACGGGATCACACGCGGGCATTTTCTTGAGCCGTATCTGCCTGCGTGCCTGAATCCGTTGAATGAGTGTTGTACACCCAACAAGAGAAGATGATGACGCGGCGTAATTCGTTCCGGTAGCAACTGCCTGCACGAGGCCGGGGATGACGAGTATCATGACAGCAAGACTGATGAGACGGGAACGCATAAGGATGAGAGGAAGAAACTCGGGCATACTATACCCGTGCTCTCAGACGATGTGCGATCATTCCTCCGGCAATATTCCATCCGACTCGACAAAGAGCTGGGGCAGCATTTTCTGATCAATGAATCGATTCTTGGAACAATCATAGAAACCGCCAAGATCAAACCTGGCGATCGCATCATCGAGATAGGTCCCGGCATCGGCATCCTGACCCGTGAGCTCTTGAAGCGAGGAGCGGATGTCACCGCAGTCGAATTGGATGAAAGAATGCTTCCGCTACTCCAACAATTCGTTCAGTTAAAAGTTAATTGTCAAAAGTTAATTGTTGTACATGGAAACGCTCTCCACACCCCTCTCAATCCAATTCCGCCCTACAAGGTCGTCGCCAACATCCCCTACGCCATCACCTCTCCCCTGCTGCGCCGTCTCCTCTTAGAACTCCCGGATCGTCCGACATCCCTGACGCTACTCATCCAACGCGAAGTGGCCGAGACGATCTGTGCGCCGACAACGGAAGGAATCCTCAATGTCTTAGTCCGTCTCTGCGGCACGCCAACAATTATCCGCAACGTTCCGAAAGACGCCTTTCTTCCTCCACCGGAAGTGGAGTCTGCCATCCTGCACATCGAATGCCTGGAACAACCGCTCGCAGACAGGGAGACGATACAGAGAATTCTCCGGCTCACGAAGCACGCGATGTCCGGTCGTAGAAAAATGCTCCGGAATACCGTGGGATCATTACCGGAAGGAATGGATGCTCTCAGCAAAACGGGAATCAATCCGGAGCGCAGACCGCAGACGCTGACAGTCGAGGAGTGGATGAGACTGGAAAAAGTATTTCGGGATGGAACTGAAATAACGGAAAAGGAATCAAAGAAACCAACGAAACCAAGGAAACCAACGAACTAATAATCCTTGGACTCTTTGGTTACCTTGGTTTCCTTGGAATCCTCTAAAAATTTTCCCTCAGCATGACCAGTCTGCGACCTTCAATCATCAGCTACACCTTCCTTCTATCCTTCCTCTGCTGGACATTCATTTGCCAGAAATTTGGAATCCAGGCATCACTTCCGATCCTTGTCGTCACCGGAATCCAGGTCGCAGCAGGGATTATTTTTCTGTTACCACAATCGATCCGCGCGATTGGCATGATCATGATTGCGATCGGATTCGGCATACTGATCTCATCGATCACCGTCACCTATCACGCACACAAACCTGATGCCACCAGCATCGATTCCTTCGCAGACGATCGGACGGTCATCATCACCGGGTGGATCGCCGATGCACCGGAGAATCGCCCGACCGATGCGCGGTACACGATTGCGGCAGAGAAGATCGAAACAATCTGCAAGAAAACAAAGAGTGAAAAAGCCGCACCGGGATGCGATGGATCACCCTATGCGGGAACGGTTCATGGTCGCCTACTCGCAACCGGCTTCGCCTGGCCGCCGCTTCAGTACGGCGACCCGGTGACGGTCGTCGGGAAACTGTCACAACCCGGAATCATCGAGGGATTCGATTACGGGAAGTACCTGTCGCTTCGGGATATCTATGCGACGATGAACCGTGCATCTGTGCGGGAATCGAAGCAGGAACCTGTCACCCGTCCGTCTTCATGGCGGATGTACCGTGGACTCTATGCGATCCGAACGTGGTTCGAGACGCAGGTGCAGAATGTCTTCCCGGAGCCACAAGGAGCACTGCTCCTCGGTCTGCTCACCGGTGCGCAGAGCGGACTTCCCGAACATCTGTCCAATGATTTCCGGACAGCAGGCCTGAGTCACATCGTCGCGGTCTCCGGCTACAACGTCACGATCGTCCTGCTGATTCTCTCGGGGCTGCTCTTCTGGCTGCCCATCCGAAAACGCATCCTGCCGCTGGCACTCATGCTCATCGCCTACGGCATCCTCACCGGAGGATCGCCACCGGTGATGCGTGCGGTAATCATGGGTATTCTGGGGCTCCTCGCAATCCTGCTCGGGAGGCAGACGACTCCGCGTCTCACGGTGCTGTGGACGGCATTCGCAATGGTACTCATACGACCGATAGCAATCAGCGATGATGTCAGCTTCCAGCTCTCGTTCCTGGCGGTGATCGGTCTGATGGAGCTGAGCCCTTGGCTCCTGAAAGTCTTCAACATCATTCCTGACACTCTCGGCATCCGCACGTCACTCGCGGCAACGATCGCCGCACTGATCATGACGTTGCCACTCACCATCTTCGTCTTCCGTCAGCTGTCGCTGGTCGCACCGTTTACCAATCTCCTCGTGGCACCATTAATCCCGATCGCGATGCTCCTCGGCTTCATCGCAACAGCGGCTGGGATCCTCTGGTTGCCCCTTGGCTTGGCACTCGGCTACCCCGCATGGGCGATCCTCGAACTGATTATCCTGATCGCGGAAACGGGAGCGAAGGTGCCGTGGGCGGCGGTGAAGTTTTGAACACTTGTACATAAGTGCAATACATAGTTCTGTGCTATACACTCAATAAGTATGATTCAGCGTGCATGCATCATTCTCGTATCCCTTCTTCTCCTGGGAGGCTGCACTGTAACAATAAAGGAAAATCAGCCACACACTGAGTATCAAACTAGCAAAAAGCAGAAAGGTATTAATAGTTCGAGCCCAGATCAATCTGGTCAGAACTTTTCAAGAATTATCCCTCCCTATAACTTTACAACGTCGTCTCCTGCAATTGTTGTTTTGTATCCAACAAATAAAGAGCTCCCGCATCTAAAAAATTTGGAAATGATACAACTACAAGGAAGAGCTGCTCCGCGCGTCAATATCATTAGATCATATTCCAGTTGTGAGGTTCTCAGAGATACTGGGGCTGCCCTTCCAATTAACCACTCCGCATTTACAAAACCCCTCAAGGATGGTTCATGGGAATATTCCGTGGGTACGAAATTCGGGAATCTTTGCGAGGGAGAAAATAGATTCGTGTTTTCTGCGTATCAGACGAATCAATGGGCATACCCTCGCGAAATATTTCTTGGTAAAACAGAAATATCGATTGATTCCAATGTAGGTCTTCCTGCCTCTGGTAAACATGCAGGAAATCAATGAGGATGCCATGGCGGATGAATTGTGAGATTCCAAATTAACCAAGATACCAACGAACTTTTCATCCTCGGACTCCTTGGTTTCTTTGGTTGCCTTGAAATCCTAAACTTGTAACTCATCGATCAACGATCAACCCCGTCATTATCACTTCCACTCATACACATGCACCTTCGTCCTCCCGTTCAGCAGCATCGGTACCTCGCGTGTGAAGTCCGGCTGCAGCCCGGGGAGACGGAATGCGTGTGAGATGACCCGTGTACCAGGCTTGAGTTCACGCTGGAGTTTAGGAACGAGGAGTTTGAGCGCATCAATACAGAGGTAGAGGAAAATAACATCTGCACCGGACAGATCGACAGTCAGAAAATTCTTGCGACGCATCTCCACGCCACCACCGAAGAGCCAGGTTCTGAGTTTCCCGAACATCCACACACCGATGGCACCCTCGTAACCGATGGCGCGGATACCTGGACAACGACGCTTAGCGAGCGAGAGCACCCGCCCATCCCCTGCTCCCAGATCGTAGACGAGCTGTCCGTCCCGGAGCTTCGCCTGATCGATCATCATATCAATGACACGACGCGGGGTAGGCACGAACGGAACACGACACTTCAGGTGGAAGACGATGCTCGCGATCAAGAGCACGGCAAACACTGCCAGAAAAATCATGAACGCAAGATCGAAGGAGAGAACGAGAGAGTGCATCAGACAAGGAGGAGACCCATCGAGGTGAATCCTGCAGCCAGGATGATGAGGACAAACCCGACGATGACCTGCACGCCACGGTAATCAAAGAGAATATCTTCCCAGTGTGCACGAACCTTGATGAAACGATGCGGCCACCAAGCACCGAAGAGACCGACGAAGAGGAGAATCCACGCCCACAGAATCATGATGCCTTCGGCATCGGGCGTCACTTGCCACTGCCGCCGCACCACCGTCACGACCAATGCGGTAAGCACTGCCCCAGCGGCTCGCACCATGTTCTCATCCTGAAAGAACTTCCGTCTCCACTGAAGATGCTTCTCGTTGCAGAAGATCAGCGGAAACCCAGCGACGTAGCAGAACACGCCGAGGATGAGGGAGAAGGAGGAGAGAGCCATAATCGAGTGGAGAAGTGGCAGCCCCACGGAGAGTTGAACTCCGATTAACGGATTGAAAACCCGCTGTCCTAAACCGTTAGACGATGGGGCCAAAGAAATGCATGGCGCGGGTGGAGTATATCTACTACGAAGCTGGAGGTGAATACCATCGAAAAGGTATTCTACTGCCATGCTCATGATTCTCACCCGAACCTTCGTCATCTGGATCATCCTGATCGTCACGGAAATCTTCCAGGGAATCGCACGTCTCAGGTACCTTGCACGTCGGCTCGGAGATAGACGATCACGGCAGCTTGGCGTGTGTACTGGCTCAGTCGCCAACTTCATCATCATCGCTGCATCCGTCCGGTGGATCGGTGCTGCGTCGAACGATGAACTGCTGATCGTGGGATCATCCCTGTGTATCCTCACCTTCGCATTCGAAATACTCTTCGGACGATTTGTCGCCGGGTACCCGTGGAAGAGAATCTTCGCCGATTTCGATCCCCGACAGGGCGGCTGGCTCGGATTTGGATTCATCGCGATGCTCCTCTCGCCGATCATCGCAGCAGCAGTATTCTAAAAACAAGAGCCGCCGATACTGGCAGCCCTTGCTTGATGCGATGAGAAGAGAAGTACTACATGGAGCCCGATGCCGAGCTGGGAGATTCAACACTCGTACTGCGGCAAGTCTTGGCAGTGGTCTTGTACTGAGTCCATGCCGTGTTCTTGGCAGTATTGAAGGTCTTCCATGTACCTGCAAAAGCGGTATTCGCAACTTTGATGGCAGTCTGCCTGGCGACGACATCGGTAATCCCCCATGCGGCGGCAAGAGCCTGCCCACGGGTCTGGAGAGCGGTCACAACTGTATTCAATGCAGTATTGATGGCTGCATCACGGGTGGTGACGGCGGTTGCCATACAAACGGTGTCGACGGTCTTCTTCGGCTGTTTCGCCGCAGGGGATGACGAGGATTCTGCAGCAGCAATGCCGGGGAGCAGGATGCTGGCAGCAACAATCGTAGATGCCGCTCTGGTAAGAAGCGAATGCTTCATAGAAAAGTAGGGAAAGAAATAGGATGCTTGCATTCTATGGATAGAACATTAAGAAATTATTAAAGAAAATAACCATCGCGATTCACTGATACATAATTTCATTCCATAGTGCATGTCACTCTGTCACCAATCACTAAGCGTGATAGAGCTCCCGCACCTCGAAGAGCAGCCAGTATCCTATAACCGCACCGATGATGCCGCCGATGGCACCCGAACCGAAGATGAGACTCAGAATGGCGGCAGCTGCATTCACGGTCGTCGAGTAGAAGAGAAGATTCCAACCTTGCTTTCGTCGTGCGGAGAGCGGCTTGAATGCCAAGAGACAGAGAACAGAGGCGATGCCGGTACAGACGATGCCGATGATGAACATGGGATACCAGCCACCCATCATGGGTGCGAACGGCAGTGCAGCAGAAACAAATAACAACGCAGAGAGTGCGGGGATGAAGGAAAGAATACCGAGGATGCCTCCGACGAGCGCGATCCACTGGGCGAAGTCAGCAAGCGTCTGACGGATGTGTCCAGGAAGATGTGGAAACTTGGTAAAGAGTGGTGCAAGTGAAGACTCCAGTGCCGCCATGCGGGCAGTCACCTGATGCGGAATTTGTGGATCAGCCATGAGGAAGGGGGAAGAGACGCCGGTACTCTACCCGACAAAATCCTTTGCTGAGCAATCAGATGTATCGTGTGTCTACGGGAGATGGTGCACTAAAATAGTATGAAGCTGCTCCCAAATAAATTTGATCCCAAATCAGGATAGCGATAAACTGTGGTTACAATATGAAAGGAACCCTCGCAGGACACCATGCCTGTCAGGGGTCTTTTCGTATGTGAGGAATGAGACGAGGAGCCCCCAGGTACACCGTGGGGAGGTTGCGCTTCCGCAGAAGGTAGGAGGTGTATCGCAAATTTGGGGCAATGAGACAATGAAGTGCTCCTTTCTGCCGCAAAAAATCCACCAGACATGCAAAATCGCCGTCTCCAGTAACCAGAATTGCTTTTGTAAGCTTCCGTTCATAAAAATCGCTCACTGTTCGCAATACCATTTCCGCATCGCAATTCCCCTTTGGATGCCCTCCGTGCGTGGTGATTTCCTTGAACGTCAAATCGTACCCAATGGCGGTCAGGGTACCGTAGAGTGGTTGGTGTCTGGCTATATAGCCGAGGAAGATAACAACACGTTCTGTATGGTATTTGGTGGTCAGCCAGTGATAAAACTTTTTGTAGTCCAAGTCCCAACCCAGACTCTGAATGCCCTTATGCAAGTTTGCGCCGTCAATGTAGGCAATGGAGCCGTGAGAATCCGAAACCGTCATAGTGATGATCGAACGTTCAATGCGTATGACTGCAAGAAAATTGGAAATCAGTTCATCGAATCGTGTGACATATTTACCAAACAACTGTCACGGTATGGCGGCACCTCAATGAGAAGCAATGCCACATGAACATTCCAAAGTACAAAAAGAGAATGGGGGCAAACTGATGCCATTTATTCTGTTCTTTGACCTCACGGAACACTCCTCACCCGAACGTCACCGTAAACGTCGTCCCCTTCCCTACGGCACTCACGACATGAATCTGCCAACCGTGGAGTTCGACGATCCGTTTGACGAGTGCAAGTCCAAGACCGTACCCACCATGAGCGCGTGACGGATCAGCCTGGAAGAAACGATCGAACACATGTGACAGTGTCTCCGGTGGGATACCGATACCCTCATCGCGAATGGTGAACTGCTTGTGCTTGAGCCCGATGTAAATACTGCCGCCTTCGGCCTTGCTGAACTTGATGGCATTGGCGAGGAGATTGCTACAGACCTGCGAGAGTAACGCACTGTCACCCTGTACCGTCACAGCGGAATCAACGGAGCCGATGAGATGCACCTTCTTCTCATTCGCAAGTGCCTGGTAGCGATCAATCGAAGCACTGACGAGCGAAGAGAGATCAACCGATGAACGTGCAAAATGGAATTGATCGAGGCTGGTGAGTTCCAGCAGACGCTCGACAAGCTTCGTCACGTCAGCGACATCCTGCTTGGCCGATTCGATCCCTTCACGATGCTTACCGGTCTTCAGGGCAAGATCCAGGGAAGAGCGGAGTGCTGCGAGCGGAGTACGCAGCTCATGACTGGCATCCTGCGTGAACTGCTCGAGTCGTGCCATCATCTCCTCGGCAGGCTTGAGACTCCGGCGTGCGAAGAACAAACCGACGAGATACGTGAGAGTGGAGACGAGAATACTGACAAGGAGATATAAACCAATACGCAACGGCGTATCTCTCTTCTGCAAACGATCGACTTCCGCGATCTGAATCACCTGACCGCTTTTCCCGGGACGTGTTGTAAATATTGCCATTCGCTCATCATCGACCATAAAACGCGATAAGCCTCCTCGATGAGATGCGGGGACGGGAGGAAAGAAAATGCCGGCGAAGAGTGTTTCGCCTGAGGCATTCAGTACGCGGACACGTTCCAGTACATCCGGTGGCATGCGCGGAGGAAGAGTGGGCTCATCCAGATCCAGCCACTCAAGAGCCGGACGTGAAATCCGCTCCAGACGATTCTGTGTCTGGCGACGAGAGTTGGTGAAATCAATGGAGAGGAAGATAGCGCCATTCACCATGAAGAGCAGGAACACGAAGACCGTGAACTGCAGCGCGATGCGGTGACTGATATGCTTGAACATACAAATCAGACGGAAGGAATCATGTACCCCTTTCCCGGGAGGGTTTCGATGGAGCTCTTACCCAGCTTACGACGAAGGTACGCGATGTGCACATCGACGGTCTGCGAGAACATCAGTTCGTCCCGTCCACCCCACACGTGCTCGATGATCCGCGGACGATCCTGCACCGTGCCTTTGGTGCGCAGCAAAAATTCGAGTAATGCATACTCTTTCGGCGAGAGATCGATTCTCTTACTTCCTCGCAGCACGACCCTTGTGTTGGTATCCATGGAAATATCACCGGCAGTCAGGATGGGGCTGCGCTCGGTCTCCTTGCGACGGAGCAACGCGCGAACCCGTGCACCCAGTTCATCCAAATCAAACGGCTTCACCAGATAATCATCGGCGCCGATGTTGAGTCCGTGAACAATCTCCTGCTGCTTGGTTCGAGCCGTGAGCATCAGGATCGGCATGTTCTTCTTGCCTTGCCTGAGCATCGCGCAAATGGTGTACCCATCCATGCCGGGCAGATTGATGTCGAGAATCAGGAGATCAATCTCCTGCGTCATGGCCTTCTCGAAACCATCTTTCCCATCATGCGCAACCGTCACGGCATGATGCTCCAGTTCCAGAAACGTCTTGATGTTCTTGGCCAGCTTCTCTTGATCTTCGATGAGGAGGATGTGCATGGGAGAGAAAGGAATGCATGAATCGTACGGTATGGTGATTAAGAATCAATTAAGAGGTGAAGGAGAATAGGAGTGATATGTCATTGAACCTCAAGCTTAAGAAAATCCATCCTCCTCGTTCTCTATTCCGCTGACTTTGACGCTCATCGTAAATCCTTTGAGTTGCCTTCAAAAAACAATGTTGTAATATACTTTCATGAAGTCACAATCAACTGCTGAAGAATTGGTCGCATTCATCACCGGAAGGAAACCGATCCCCCCTGTGCAGGAGGGTATGAGACGGAGCAGCCAGCGCGAACGAACCGAACAAGCCCTACGCGAATTGCTTGACAGACGACAGCCTTCACGGAGAAGAGTCCCCATGGAAGGAGAAGAAGGTGGAAGTTGAGGCGCTGAGGTATGAGTAAAAAAAGGAAATCAATGATTTCAAGGAAGCCAAAGAAACCAACGAACTTCCTTGGACTCCTTGTTTGTATTTGAGGATATTTGCCAAAGCAAATGACTACCTTGCAGCGTGCCGCCTGTCACTGACATACTTTTAACATGACACCGCTACCACTCCGCATCCTTTACGAAACCGATAACTTCATTGTCTTCGTACCAAAGAAGCCACATATTGATCGCAAGGATGGAGGGCATATTATCGTCAGTCCGAAGCAACAAGTGAGCAATCGCACGATGCTCGATTGGGGCAGAGCTCAAGAGCTGATGAAGCTCACGATGATTACGGGAAAGGTCATGGAAAATATCCTCCCGAAGTGCGGTATTGATCTTGGTCGCATCAACTACCAGGAAAACGGTAATTGGAACCCTGCGCTACACCACCATCTTTATGGGAGAGCTCGAAGTGCCATCAAACAACCGTTTGGTCATTCGCTGCACTTCCCCAAGCCCGACACTGGCTTCTACGACGACAACCTTCCTCTGAGTGAGGAGGATTGCGATTTACTGTCTGCGGAAATCGATCGTTTGATCAAAGAAGGCTACCCGATCGCCATAACCAGATAAGGAATCTTCCTCGGACTCCTTGGTTTCCTTGGTTTCTTTTTGAAGAATAATCTCTCAAACCTGTATCTCGACTGACGGCTTCATCCAACAACCACCTTCGCATCCAATATCGTAATCCCCTTCTCGGTCACGAGCACCGGATTGAAGTCCACTTCACTGATCTCGGGGCACTCGCTCACCAGCAAAGACAAGTTTGAAATCAATTCCGCGTACGCATCGATGGCGAGCTGCGCTTTGCCACGCATGCCAAGCAGCAGCTTCCAGCTCTTCAGTTCCGGCAGCATCAGATAGACATCGGGGACCGACACCGGCGCAACGCGGAAGACGGCGTCTTTGAATAATTCCGTGTAGATGCCGCCGAGGCCTGCCATGACGAGGTGACCCACACTGGGATCTGCGAGCGCTCCGGCGATGAACTCGCTGCCAGGCGGAAGGGATTGCTGAATGAGTAATCCCGATATGTGCGCTGTCGGCGCATGCTTCTTCACGTTAACAAGAATTTCTTCGCAGGCGGTTCGCAGCTGATCTTCGTTTTTCAAATTTACCCGCACGCCGCCGATGTCCGTCTTGTGGAGAATGTCTTTGGAACTGATCTTGGCGGTCACCGGATAACCAATCGTGGCGGCAATTTTGATGGCATCCGCGGGAGTCGCGACGACCTCCGCATGGGGAATGGGCATGTGATACAGCTTGAGGAGCCGATTCGTCCGCTGCTCGGATAGCAATCCTTTCTCGGCTCCCTGCAGGATCGCGAGCGCCTTCCCGGTCCGCTCAGAATCAAGCTTCACGGCGCGCTGGACGCGGCAGACATGTTCATTCTTGAACCGGAGTTCGCCCAGCATCTGCACCGCGGTCTCCGGTGAGGGGAAATTCGGAATGCCGTTCGAGTGCAAGTACGCAATCGCTTCGCGAACACCGGTCTCCCCCATGAAACACGTAACGACTGGAAGCAGCGACGATCGCTTCCGCGTCTGGACGATGGCTTTGGCGATCTCCAGTGCCGGCGTCATGATCTGCGGGGTCAAGACCACCACGGCACCATCGATGTTCGGATCAGCATCGACTGCTTTCAACGCGGAAACGTAGCGGTCCGCGAGCGCATCACCGAGGACGTCGATGGGATTCTTGGTACTGGCGGACGGCGGCAACGCGGCTTTGAGAATCGATTCCTGCTTCGCGGATAGCGGCGGCAACGTCAGCCCCGCATGTTCGGCGGCATCCGTAGCGAGGACACCCGGACCGCCGGCATTCGTGATGATCGCGATGCGATCGGACGGCAGTACCGGCTGCGACGATAATGTCCGGAGGAGATCCAAGAACTCTTCCGTCGTAGATGCGCGGCGTAGCCCCGCCTGTGACACGATCGCCCCGACCGCCGCATCCGACCCGGCAAGCGCGCCGGTGTGCGATGAAACCGCTCGTCGTCCCCCTTCGCTGGTACCGCTCTTGAGAATGATGATCGGCTTCTGGCAACCGATCCGACGCGCCAGCTTCAGGAACCGCTGCCCGTCGCGGATGTTTTCAAGATACAGACCGATAACCGTCGTCTCCTTATCTTCACCCGCAATCTCCAGAAAATCACACTCGTCCATCATGGCTTTGTTACCGAGGCTCACGAACAATGAAAGCTTCAACCCGATGCTCTCCGAGCGATCGATGAACGCATCGCCGATGGCACCGGACTGACTCAAGAGCGCAACACCGCCGGCTGCCGGAATGTGCGGCGCGAATGACGCGTTCATCCCGATCTTCGGACGAATCAACCCAAGGCAATTCGGACCCACCAGTTTCATCTTGTACTTCTGCGCTATCGCAACGAGATCCGATTCCAATGTCTTTCCAGCTTCACCGGCTTCGGAAAAACCGGCGCTGATCACCACGAGCAGCTTCACACCCTTCTTTCCGCATTCTTCGGCTAATCCACACACCGTCGATGCCGGTGTCACGATCACGGCGACATCCACTGACTTCTTGATCTCTGCAATCGAGATGAATGACGGCTTGCCCAGAATATCGCCACCCTTCGGATTCACGGGGAACACGTCACCCTTGAATCCCTGCGTCACCAAATTCCTGAAAATCAAATGTCCCACTTTCTTCGGATCGGCAGACGCGCCGATGACCGCGATGGATTGTGGGGAGAGGAGAGGCATCGGGGGACAGTGTAGCAAGAGATAAGACTGTTTGTTTTCTCAAAAAATCCCGGGGGCTCTGGCCACCCGGGGGCTCCGCTCTCGCAGAGGGAAGGAACACAAGTACTGTACCCTTTCTATCGAGTGATCTCACCATACTATTCGACATGCTCCATATTATGTACCACTGATTAACAGAGAACCATCCTCCTCCGTCGAACCAATGTGGTCTGTAAATCTTTTGTTGCTTACCACCTTCTTTCCTGATTTCTTCTCCAGTTCTTTCCTCGCATTGCCGGCAACACTCCCTCCGTCCACTGCCGCACGCTTGTTCTGATTGAACCCCTGCGCGTCTTTCCCTCGCGCGATTTCCGTCGTGGATGCCTCTCCGAGCATGGTAAGCACAAGCTCAATATTGGTCATGTTGTCCCGCAAGCTCTCCTTTTTCAGTCCTTTGAAATTCTTGTACTCTCGGACACTCTTCCCGGACCATGCCCGCGTAATTTCGTCAGTGAGAATGGCAAATTCCCGACCTTCCTGCACTCCCCGCCCGCCCCATTCGTTCGTCAGTTCTTTTCGCACCTCGATACTCTTGAGACGTTGGCTGATCCACTCTCTGGAATACCCTTTACGGAGATAGGTCATCATGGCACGGTCGAATGCAAGTTCCGGGTCTTCAGTTTCCTCGATGCGCTCGTAACCGACTTTCGCCAGCCACACTTTGAATGGCTCGGCGTTCTTGCTGGGAATGGACTGAATCATGCGAAGCAGATCCTCAGTCGAAAAGCAGTCGGTCAGGTATTTCTTGCCGTCTGCAGCCGTCATTTTCAGGTGGTTACATTTTGTAACCACCTCACTCCCCTCCTTGTTCAAGCGATTCTTGAGCACTTTCCAGTAGTTCTGCGGATCAGCACTCTCGGTAAGAATGGCCACCACATCCACGATGGAAAAATACCAACGATCAGTTTCGGGATCGAAGTGGCGACGAACCTGCTTGGTCTGGAAAAGTGAAATGTGTGTAACCATTGTAAGAATGGGAAATAGCTATAGGTGCTCGATTGTACACCTTCCTTTCCGGGAAGCAAGAGCAATGCCGACAAATTGTGTTTTCCAATCTATTCCAAAGCCAATGCGCTGATAGGGAAACCCTCGCTCAACGATCATTTCGATGCCGTCCGGATCAGGGACAATGTCTCCTGCTTCAGACAAGTGCGCATCCGTTTGAACTCCTCGGGCGGCAAGAGTGTATTGAGATCCTGATCGACGATCGTCTGCGTCACTCTCTTCTCGATGAAATGATGGAGAGTACTGAAGAAATCGGGGAGGGAATTTCCTGTCCGCTCGCGTATGACTGCCTCGTTCCACGGGAGGCCATGGAAGAGAAAATGATGGATGTCATAGATATCACGTCCTGCGATGGTACCGTGCTGCGCGAAGCGATCGAGAGGGGTTACCAGCTTGTGTGCAACCATCGTGGAAACCGTATGGCAAGGGAGGAATCGATCGATATCCGAAAACCGGACGACTTCGTACACATTCGCAGTAGACGGCGGGACCGTGATATCGATGGCAATCGTATTGCGCTGTCCTTTCGGACTCTCGTACCGCACGAAGTACTGAGGAACAACCGTGCTCTGATCTTTGATCGTCAGGGCAAGATCGGCAAAAATCCGCTCGAGTGACGAGCGTACGACGGAAATCGCTTTCTTCGAGAGAAGATCAAAATCCAGATCGACGGAAAAACGATCCAGAAATCCACGGAGCGCCGCACACGTACCACCCTTGAACCGAAGATGCTCTCTGAGAACACGATCGTCGGCAATCGCCGAAAGCAGCCGGAGGAGCCATGCGCGGTGAACGGTGTCACGCGCGTGCAGAATCAACATAACGATGAGGGGTAAGAGGATAACCGATCGTTTGCTGGAGATGACGAAGCTCTCCCCACGGCACCGGACGATCCACATGGTACCAAGGATCGAAGAACAGAAGATCCGCAAGTGCCCGCAGCGGCGACGCGGTGAGCACCCCGTTCTGCCAGGTGATGCCGGCAGGATGATGGAGGAATCTCTCCTGCAGCCTGCGACTCACGTACCGCTGACCGAGGACACTGAAACGCCGCGACACGGAGGAAACGAATGTGTGCGTACCGATATCCTGGAGAATGTATCCCTCCCGCATGAGCACCGTCTCAGTGCTGAGGTACGAGAAACGATGGAGGCATGCCGAACCGAGCAGGATGGGATCCAGCTCCTGCGGCGGAAGGAACGAGTAGAGTCCGCGATGCACGCGGTGGAGTAACCCGGACTGGAGGTAGCGGCTGATCGTAACGCGCAGCGTATTGGGATTGCGGATACCGAAGAGTAGTGCGAGGTCGGCAGTATGGAAGAACATGGACTTGGTCGCCGCCAGTGCTGCGATTCGTTTAGCCGTTACGTTCTTTGATAATGTACTCATGTGTACATTATAGAGAAACAATAGACCAAATGCAATGCAAAAACGAGAGGGAGTAACCTTCGGACGAACCTTAGGTGTGCCCTCTCATCGTGATAACAGTATTATAATGCATGATAACAAGTTCGTGCACATTGAAAGTCCCTGATCCCCAGTCCCTCCTCTATACTCTCCCCATGCCATCCGCCTCCCGCACTCTGGCACTCCCAGCTCTGAGCAAGCAGCGAGTGTTGATTTTTTCGATCCTCTGGCTCCTCTCCGTCGCACCATTCTTCCTCCTGCACGTGCAGTGGATCACCGGTCCGTTCGTGAACGTCATCCTGATCCTGGCAACAGTGATCCTCGGTCCTGCTGAGGCAATGGTGATCGGCATGTTCCCAAGTCCCATCGCACTCTCAAGCGGTCTGCTGCCATTGCCGCTCGCGCCGATGGTGCCGTTCATTATGATTAGTAATGCGGTTTATGTGGGAGTATTTCATGTATTGAGAAAGATTCCGAGGAAACCAAAGAGTCCAAGGAATCCAACGATGAACGGCTCGTTGGTTTCTTTGGTTTCCTTGGATTCCTCGGCGGTCATTATTGCATCTGCCCTCAAGTTCGCCTTCCTCGTACTTACCGCCCATTTCATGGCGGCGAACCTGACCCCGACCCTCACCCCGACCCTCATTACAATGATGGGGGTTCCGCAGCTGATCACCGCGCTCATCGGCGGATTCATCGCGCTTGGAATCCTCATGCCACTGCGAAAGGGGCAAGCTCAATAATTCCTTGGTTTCTTTGGTTTCCTCGTGTTCCTTGGTTCACTTCCTTTAATCTCCCTGTGCCAATCGACCTCATCGAAAAGCTGAAGTCAGCAAACATCATCGGCCGCGGCGGCGCAGAGTATCCCGCATGGAAGAAGTGGATCGCCGTCCGCGATGCGGCTAAGAAGCCGAAGTACGTCATCTGCAACGCATCCGAGCGGGAGCTGGCAACGGCGAAAGACTTCCACATTCTGGAATCCATGCCGGAAATGGTGTTTAGGGGCATGGAACTAGCAATGGATTGCATCGATGCCAAGGAAGGAATCTTCAATCTCAATGGCGATTATGAGAGAAATCTGAAGAAGAACCTGGATAGACTGGTGAAAGAAGCGTCGGAGCAGGGACGTAAATACACCATCAAAATTTTTGAGGAAGATCCCTCGTACATCGGTGGTGAGGAGACTGCCTTGCTCAACGCGATGGAAGGACGTCGCTGTGAACCACGGCTCAAGCCGCCGTTTCCGACGGACGCAGGACTCTTCGGCTGCCCGACACTCATTCACAACGTCGAGACGTTCTACGACATCGCCAGAGTGGCGGATGGCACCTACGACGGGAAGCGCTTCTACACGATCTCCGGTGAAGGCGACCACAATGGCGTCTACCACCTGCCGGCGGACTGGACCATTGAGCAGATCCTCAAAGAAACAGGGAATGTTCCGAAGCAAGATTTCTTCGTGCAAGCCGGGGGCGGCGCCAGCGGCACCGTGTGGAATCAGAAGCAGATCAAGACGCAGATCGCCCGCGGCTCGGGTGCCATCGTGATCCACCTCACGTCGGAAGATCCGAAGAAAATCCTGCTGCACTGGGTGGAGTTCTTTGCTCGAGAGAGCTGCGGCAAGTGCACGCCATGTCGGGAAGGAACGTATCAATTGCTGGAGTTATTGAGAGAGAAGAAATCGAAGACCATCCCCTGGCGCCAGATGGAGCCGATTCTCGACGTGCTGGAGAAGACGTCATTCTGTGCGCTTGGTCGATCGGTGCCGGTGCCGATCAGAAGCTATTTGAAAAACGTTTTGCAATATCCCTGATCCGGGACGCGGCGTCCCGACTGCGGAAATAATTGTTCTTGCGCACCTACCATACGTACCTCACCTACCTTACCTTCAATACCTCCCGTACCTCCTCCGATGCCCATCCCTCTCGACACCACCACCGTCGAAATCCGCATCAATGGCAAGTCCTATCGCGCCATCGAAGGCGAGAGCGTCCTCGAGTTTGCGCTGAATAACGGCTACGACATTCCGCATTTCTGCACCCATCCGGATCTGCCGGTGGATGCCAACTGTCGGACGTGCCTCGTAGAATTGGATGATGGATCAGTCTTCACATCCTGCACGCTCAAGGCGAAGGAAGGACTCTCGATCAAGCTGGATACGCCGAAAGTGAAGAAGCTTAGAACCCAGAACATGGAACTCCTGTTCGGGAAGTACAAGCGTCACTCGCCGCGAATCCTGCACGGGTACTGGAGCAAGACGCTCGAGGAACTGAAGCGATACGGCATCAGCGGCGACAACTACAAGCGGGACAATCCCCGCAGACCGATCCACAAGCTGGGCGCGGCAGCGGAACTGGATCCGGCACTCTGCATCGCCTGCAACAAGTGCGTGGAGATCTGTCAGTTCATCGGCATCTCACACCTCCGGTTGGAAGGCCGCGGATCCAGAACGCGCGTTGGCACCAACTGCGACCCTCAGAACGACTGCATCTACTGCGGTCAATGCACCGCACACTGCCCCGTGGAAGCCGTCCGCGAGCAAAGCCACTTGGAGGATGTAGATCGTGTACTCAAAGACAAGAAGAAGATCGTGATCGTCCAGATGGCACCGTCCGTGCGTGCCAGCATCGGCGAAGGTTTCGGCGTTCCGTACGGCAAAGATCTCACGGGTGAACTGGCAACCGCATTCCGCATGCTCGGCTTCGACAAGATCTTCGACGTGAACATGGGCGCGGACATCACGACGATGGTGGAAGCGGAAGAGCTGATCGAACGACTCAAGCACAAGTGGGAATTCACAGAAGGAAAACGCAAGGATCCTCCCGTGCGGGGACCAATGTTTACTTCCTGCTGTCCTGGCTGGGTGAAGTTCGTGGAATTCTATGAACCAGAACTCATTCCGAATCTCACCACAGCACGCTCACCGCAAATCCACTCTGGCGGCGCGTACAAGACGTGGTGGGCCGAGCGTGAGGGCATCGATCCTAAGAACATCGTCGTCGTCTCCATCATGCCGTGCACATCCAAGAAGTACGAAGCCCGGTTCGATCATCTAAAGATCGATGGGAACAGTCCTGTCGACTACGTTCTGACCAGCCGCGAGACCATCGCGCTCCTCAAAACACACAAGATCGATCTGCCCAACCTCAAGCCAAGTTCGGTCGATCGCGAAGGGATGTATTCCGGTGCGGCAGCCATCTACGGCGCATCCGGCGGTGTCATGGAATCAGCTCTGAGAACCGCATTCAAGATGGCAACCGGCGGGGATCTTCCCGGCATCGACTTCCTGCCGGTCCGCGGATTTGAAGGCATCAAGAAGGCAGAAGTGAAACTGGGGAACAAGACCGTCAAAGTCGCCGTCGTCGCCATGCCGAAGAACATCCGACCTATCCTGCGCGAGCTCAAGAAAAATCCGGATGCCTACGACTACATCGAGTTCATGGCGTGCCCCGGCGGGTGCATTGGTGGTGGCGGACAACCGATCCCAAACACCTTCGAAATCGTGAAGAAGCGCATCGCGGGTCTCTACGGCATCGACCGGAAGATGAATCTGCGTCGTGCACATGACAATCCGGTCGTCAAAGAATTCTTTGAGTACTTAAAGACCGTCCCGAAGAAGAAGCGGGAGGCGATTCTGTACCGGGGGTATGAGAAGAAGGAGAAGGGGGAATGAGAGAGAATTCCCAATGACCAATCACCAATGACCAAAGAATGCCCAATCACCAATGCCAAAAACGACTTTGGACATTAGGAATTGAGAATTATTTGGACATTGGCCATTGTGCATTGGTCATTTATTTGTTCGGTTGTATCGAAATACCCACCCATCAGTACAGTTCTCTGTACGAACACACCTCAATCTTCCGCTCCGCAAATTCATCGCGCAGCGCTTCATTGAGCAGCATCTGCATCTCTGTCTGCCGCTGCGGATCGCTCTCGAAGGGATCGCCCGACGGATTCATGCTTCCCGGATGAACCATGAGCTCAGTTGTGCCTTCCGGCAATCGCGAGAGAATGTGACGGAGATTCCGCTGGGAAGCGTTGCCACTCAGAGCCAGCCCGCGGAAATGATCAGTGCAGCCGATGCCATGCGCTTTGAATAACGTTCGTGCCGCTTCCGCATCTTTGGACAATTCCTGGATCGACTCGATCTGCGCCTCACTGATCTCGTAGCCAAACGGCGGTACCGGCTCGGATGGGATGCGGACGAATGCAATGCCGAAGCGATCTAGGATCGGTGCCAGAATCGGCGCGATGAAAGGGTGAACGTGGATATGCCGGTGACTGCTCACATGCGTCGGCTGACCGTAGATATCCAGAAACCATTGCAACTGTGCGCGAAGCTCCCGCTCAACATGAACCCGATCGATCTCACCAGTCCCGATCATTCGGCGAAATGTGTCGTCACCGAGGAAGTACTTATCCGTCGACAGAAGCGATTCGATGTCGGTGTAACTACTTAAAGCCGAACCGTCGGTGAGGTTGAAATGCAGTCCCGCAGCCAGATCCCGCTCCTTGGCATGCCGTGCATCGAGCGAACTCTGCACACCGTTCGCGATGATACCCACAGTGGTCACGGCACCGTCCTCAACACACTGAAAAATGCCATGGCTGCGCTGGGAGGTGATCCCCAGATCGTCGGCGGTGATGACAAGTCGACGCATGCGCTCATAGTACCCGAAAGAACACCGGAAACCTCTGCTACAATGGCTATCTCTATGAAACAAACCCTGAGAATGGTCATCGGCATTCTACTCATCAGCATCGGACTTATCGGACTCGTTGCACCCATTATCCCTGGCATTCCATTGCTGTTCATCGGTATGGAGCTCGTTGGGATCGGTTTTCTCATTCCTCAATGTATTCGGAGATGGATAAGGAATCTCTATCAACAATGGAAAGACCGAAAGACAACGTAAGTTCCGGGGCGCATCACAACCCCTTCTTCTGACAACGGGAGTAGATGGACTCAGCCACAATCGACGATGTCAGGATCAACACGGCGCTGATCAGGAACAGATACGTCGGTCTGATGGAGTGGAAGATGAATGCCTCGATGACGAACGTGATCACGGCCGACAAGTTGAACATGATGTACGCCAGGAATCCATCAATCCTCTTGAAGGCCTCGTAATTAAGGAACTGCCCAAGACAGATGAGAGAACCAGTGCCAAGACCCAAGAGCAACGTAAGCCACGTGAGACCCATGAAAAATGTATGATCAATAACGGTCGCAACCAGCACAAGCGGAGCAACTGCAAGCATGAGGAAGAAGAAAATATGTACATTCAGCAGCATGCCGTTCGTACGCGGAATCCTCTTGATGTACTGGATCTGTCCGACGGTGAGAAGGACATCGAAGAATGTTGAAATCATGGCAAGAGTATCACCCAAAACCGTCAGTGTGCTATTGGTGCCGAGACTGTAGTACACGAGAAGCGAACTTCCGATTCCTGCCATCGCGGCGAGGAAAAAAATCCAGAACATCGTCCGCGGTGCACGAAAGTATGGAATCTCGCGGTGCCAGAGAAATGCCGCAATGATGAGTCCGATGAGTGGGGCGAAATTATTAAAGAGAAGTAAATTTGTGCCACTGGTGTACTGCAAGCTGGCATTCTGGAGATACTGATATCCAACCTGTCCGATGATCAGCGAGACGAATGCGCCGGAATACGGCAGCTTCCAGGAAGAGAAAGATCGATTGCGAGCTGCGACCAGGAGAATGACCAAGCATGCAGGAACAAAAGCTCCGATCCCGATGAGAAAAGTTCTGAGAAGCGGTGAGAGATCATTCACGCTGGTGTAACGAATGTAGACCGGAATCAAGCCCCAGACACAAACTGCCAGAATACGGATAGCGTATCCTTTGATCTTCTGGCTGCGAACAACCAGCCAGTCACTGGGGTGAATAGGGCGAACTTCATACTCGTCAAATGGTGCAAATAAGGATTCGACACGAAGAAAAGCATATCCTATGACAGCAAGTGCCACAGTGAATGTAACGAGCAGAGGGAATACACTGATGAAAATATCAA
>CAINWJ010000108.1 GCA_903854455.1 Candidatus Peribacteria bacterium
CAATCGCATCCTTCAATTTCTTCGCCTTCGTCTTCGGACCGATGCCCGCAACCTGATCCATCGCCGAGCTGATCAACGTCGACTCCAGCCGCTTCTCGCGCTTGGCATTCGCAAACCGATGTGCCTCATCACGGATGCGCTGGAGCAGGAACCGCGCCTCGGAATCTTTTGGAACGACGAGTGGATCTCCGATCTGCGTGGAATCACTCCCCTTCCCCCATCGGGGGAAGGGGTCGGGGGATGAGGGAGGTGAAGGAACAAATATCTCCTCCTCCCTCTTCGCGAGTCCCGCAATCGGAATGGCCAACTTCAATTCCTTCAAAACCTCCACGCACGCCGACAGCTGCCCTTTGCCGCCGTCGATCAGGATGAGATCGGGCATCGAAAGAAATGATTCATCCGGCTTGTGCTGAAGTGAATCGAACATCATGACTGCTGGCGGCCTGAGCGTCGGATCATCGGAAAGAATCTTCTTCACTTTCTCAGAAAGAACCGGAGGCATCGTCAGAACATGACGAAAGCCCACATCGGCATAGTACTGCTCAAGGGCTGGATCAATCACGATGTAAACCTTCCCGCGCTTCTGCTTCTCAAGCAATGCACGAATAACAGACTGCCCAAGTGACTGACCGCGTTCCTTGGATGCGACACAGACTGAACGCAATTCCCTGAGTCCAGTTGGATGCTCGAAGATTCTGCAGCATGCGACAATCGAATCCTTCTTGGCAGCTACACAGAACTCCCCTTTTTTCAGATCATCACTGCTCAGATTTTCCGGATTCGCCTTGATAAGCTTCGCAATGCCCGATTGATCAGATTTTTTTGCTTTGCGGATTATGATTTCCTTCTCTTTCCACTGACGCAATTCTTCTTTCAACCCGCCACTCAAATACTTAAGTCTTCTCCTCAATGTCTCGGCGAGCGACTTGTAATCATCGATGTCACCGTGCAGCACTGACTTGATATTGAACGAGCGATAGTGCTCTCGTTTCGGCTTACCATTGACGAACACGACCATGCTGCCGACGGTCGCCGTACCGCCGAGATGTGAGATGTCATAGCCTTCGATGCGTTTCGGAATCGACGGCAATCCGAGTAATCCTGCCAATTCCTTCTGCGCATGCTCCACCTTCCGCACCTCCGACTCCCACTTGGCTTCGCTCTGCCTGGCTTTGCTATCCGCATTCTTCTCCGCGAGCAGAAGTAATTTTGATTTCTTCCCGCGTTCCGGCACGTGCAGCCGGATTTTCTTGCCACGCAGATTCTGGAGCCACTCGTCGATCGCCGTCCGGTCTGCAGGTTCTTCACCAACCACAATCATGTCCGGCAGATCGGAAGCCGTGACGTAGTACTGAGGAAGAAATTGCTCCAGAACATCGGATAGATTCTCCGCAGTTCCCTGCAATGCGAAGCTCTCCTCACCGATCAGTTTCCCGTCGCGTTCCTTGAGCAGGACGATGAATGCGTGACCGGAGAGCAGCGCCGCACCGATCGTGTCGCTGTTCGCACCGGACGTATCGGAAATGATCTGCTGCTCCTGCATCTTCTTCATGCGACTCAGCTGATCACGGAGCTTGGCGGCAACTTCAAATTTCTTCGCTGCCGCAGCTTCCTTCATCCGCTCGGCAAGAATCGCTTCGACCTCCTGGTACTTGCCGCGGAAGAACGAGAGTACGCCATCGATGGCAAGTGCGCGGTACCGCTCCGGACTGATGAGTCCGATGCACGGCGCACTGCACTGCTTGATGTGATAGTCGACACAGGGAGTGGGGCGATCGCGGTCTCTGCAGACGACGTCGAGAGAGACCCTCATCCCCAACCCCTTCTCCCGAGGGGAGAAGGGGCTTTTGCAATCAACCTCAACTGATGTTTCCCCTCCCCCATCGGGGGAGGGGTTAGGGGTGAGGGAAATCCCCATCTTACAACTCCTATACGGAAACAACGTCCTCAGAAATGCCAATGATTCTCGCACCTCCAGCGCACTCGTCTTCGGACCGAAGTACGTCGTATGAGGATCGTCCATCTGACGGACGATGTCGATGCGTGGGAATGCTTCCTGCGTCGTCACCTGCACATACACATAGTTCTTATCGTCTTTGAGAAGAATGTTGTACTTCGGGCGAAGCTCCTTAATAAGGTTAGCCTCCAGGATCAATGCTTCCAGTTCCGAGTTGGTCACCGTGACATCGAAATCCGCGATCTGCCGAACCATGATCTCGGTCCAGGGAGAATGTTTCTTGCCCGCCTGCACGTACGTCTGCATCCGGTTCTTAAGGTTCTTCGCCTTGCCGACGTAGAGAACATTGCCTTTAACATCCAGCCAGCGGTAGACACCGGGGGCAGGGGGTACAGATTTGACGCGACGCCGGAGGGATGGAAGCTGTGATGACGTCAAGAAAATGTAGAATGTAGAATTTAAAATATAGAATGATTCTCATAACCATCCGAATGTCGCTTGCGCATTCTACATTCAACATTCTACATTCTGCATTCCGTATGTCCCCTCTCGTCTCCATCCTCGTTCTGAATTATCGATCCCCCCGCGACACCATGCGGTGTGTGGAGGCGCTGCAGAAGCAAACAATCGCCGATCAGATCGAGATCATCGTGATCGACAACCACTCGGAGGATGAATCCATCGGATGGTTCCGGGGACAGTTTCGGAGCAAACCAAACGTCAGAATCGTCGAACAGCGCGCGAATCTGGGCTACGGAAGGGCAAATAATAACGGTGCTACCTTCGCACGCGGCGAGTATCTCCTGATCCTCAATCCGGACAACACGCTCCCGCCAAATGCACTCAGGGAAATGCTCGAGTTCCTACAATCGCACGATGACGTCGGTATCGTCGGACCGGCATTGGTGTATGGCGATGGCACCCTCCGTCCATCAGCGAGGCAGTTCCCAACGATTCGCGATCTTCTGAAAAAACGCCTGTTTCCATCACGATGGCAGGAAAATTTTGATGCTGAGCACCGGGATTGGATGCAGCAGCAGTATGTCGACGTAGACTGGATGGTTGGTGCCTGCCTCCTGATGCGCACAGATCACTTCTGCTTCCTCAATGGATTCGATGAGCGCTTCTTCCTCTTCTTCGAGGATATGGACCTCTGCCGCCGGACCAAGATTCTCGGTAAACGCGTGGTCTACCTGCCGCAAATCAAGGTTCTCGACGGCAAAGAGCGCTTGAGCGGCAGTAGTATCTTCTCACTCTTCACGCGAAAAACGACGCGGATTCACCTGGCTAGCGCGATGAAGTATTTCTGGAAGTGGAGGACGATGACGAATAAGCGTGTAAACGTGTAAGCGTTAGGCACAAGGAAAGGGTGTTCAGAGCTCGCCTCACGCCTATTCGCCTCACGCCTATTCGATCCCTCCCTTCGTGCTGAACAACTTGACGCCCATTACAAGCCTCTCTACAGTACGCGGGCTATGGAAAAAGCCTTGTCCCTTGCCGTGCAGTCCCGTGATCTGAAAGAGAGCGTCCGTGCGCTGCGCACTGCCGGAACCATTCCGGCGGTCGTCTACGGTAACAAAACGAAGAATACGACCATCAAATGCTCAGACAAGGAATTTAACGTCGTGTTCCTGAAAGCCGGCGAGAATACATTGGTGGAAGTCGAATTGGACGGCAAGAAGATCCCCTGCCTCATCCACTCCGTGACATTTGATCCCGTCTCCAGCAAGTACGAGCACGTCGACTTCTACGCCGTCGACATGACCAAGAAAGTCACGACACACGTACCTGTCCTTACGAAGGGTGAGTCGCCCGCAGTCAAAGCACTCGGCGGCGTCCTCGTCACGGTGCATAGCCAGCTGGAAGTCACCTGTCTCCCCAAGGATCTGCCGCAGCACTTCATCATCGACATTTCCAAACTGGAGAACTTCCACGATGCCGTCACAGTCGCAACACTGAAAGTACCGGCAGGCGTCACTATCAAGGCTCCCGTTGAAACGGTGATCGTAACGGTGCAGGAGCCACGCAAGGAAGAAGTGATCGTCCCGGTTGCAGGTGCAGCAGTGCCGGGTGCGGAAGGTGCCCCCGCAGAAGGCGCAGCAGCAGCCCCGGGTGCGGAAGGTGCAGCAGCAGCCCCGGCAGC
>CAINWJ010000109.1 GCA_903854455.1 Candidatus Peribacteria bacterium
AAGCGACAAGCGACAAGCGATCTATTCATTTCTCCGTGCTGTCACACGAGGCAACGGCATCGAGGGCGAAGATGTGACGCATACGGTCAAAACAATTGAATCGATTCCGCTGACGATTTCAGTTCCCGATCGGTATTCCAAGCAATCATTGCCGCAGCATCTGGAAATCGGTGGCGAGGTGTACATCGAGAAGGCGAGCCTTGAAAGAATCAACAAGGATTTGCCCTCAGAAGATCAGTTCGCCAATCCGCGGAATGCCGCAGCGGGATCGGTTCGGCAGCTGGATCCGGCGGTGGCAGCGTCGCGTGATCTGCAGATGTTCTGCTACGCGCTGGATAGCGAAAGCGCGGATGCCTTCGGGATCACGACGCAGAAAGAATTGATGGATTTGTTGCATGAACTGGGGCTCCCGGTGCACACCGGCTACCAGGTATTCGGTTCGATCGATGAGGTGGAGAAGCTCTACAAAAAAATTGGGAACGAGCGATCGTCCTTGCCCTGCGATATCGACGGTATCGTGATCAAAATCAACGATCGTCGCCTTCAGAAAGATCTGGGATCGACTGCGAAAGCACCGCGGTATGCTCGGGCACTGAAATTCGAAGCAGAGCAGGCAGCAGCGCAGATTCTTGCCATCGAATTGCAAGTCGGACGCACCGGAGCCATCACGCCTGTTGCTCATTTAAGCTCGGTGCAATTAGCTGGAACGACGGTGACGCGCGCCACATTGCATAACGAAGACGAGATCAAGCGGCAGGGGATCTGCATCGGTGACACCGTGATCGTCCGCAAGGCCGGTGACATCATTCCGGAAGTCATGGAAGTGCTGGAGAACCTGAGACCGCAGGGCTCCGTGCCGTTCCATTACCCCGAGCATTGCCCCAGCTGTGGTTCGTCGCTGGAGCGACCGGAAGGCGAAGTAGTCCATCGTTGTCCCAATCCGAACTGCTCCGGCGTGCGTCGTGAACGCATCGAGCACTTCGCCTCGCGCTATGCCATGAACATCGAAGGTCTCGGCAAGGAGACGGTGGATGCGCTGATCGATGGGGGGCTGATCACCGATGCCGGTGACATCTTCTTCTTGACTGAGCCCGAGCTGATGCAGATTCCGCTCTACAAAGAGAAGAAGACCGAGAACCTGCTCAAGGCAATCGAGAAAGCTCGCAAGGTTGAGCTCCAGCGCTTCCTCTTCGCACTCGGCATCCGGCACGTCGGACGGGAGACGGCGGAATTGCTCGCTCGTCGTATTGTCTGGGATCCGATCGGTTGTCGCGACAATCTGTCTCCATCGCAAATCGGAACGGTGATTGAGGGTACGTCGATCGAAACATTGCTCACGATCGACGGTGTCGGTGATGTGATGGCTCAGTCGCTCAAAGAATGGATTGCGGATGAGGACAATCGGCAACTGCTCAAGAAATTCGATGATGGCGGCGTGCGGTGCACGATGCCGGAAACATCGAGCCTTGCTCAAGTATTTGCAGGCAAAACATTCGTCTTAACCGGCACGCTTCCTACACTTGGCCGCGAGGAAGCCAAGACAATGATCAAGGATCGTGGTGGAAAAGTGAGTTCGTCGGTCAGCAAGAAAACAGATTATGTCCTGCTCGGCGCCGATGCTGGATCGAAAGCGGAGGATGCGGCGAAGCTCGGGGTGACGATGATTGAGGAGGCGGAGTTTAGAGGGATGTGTGCATAGCACAGGATTGTTTCTGTTATTTCGAGATTAGTGCTGGATTCTTCCAGATTTTATTGATGGGGAGCGGAATGCTTTCCGCGGCGACGGAGGCAGCTGTAATCGCCTGCACAATATTCTTGACATGCGGAAAAATCTGAATACCCTAGCGCCAATGCAACTTCCACGACCACTCGCGCTGCGTCGTCGCCCTCACATCCAGTGAGGTGAAGTTGCTTGAATCTAAGTAGAAATCTTCCCTGCCTCCCTGGATAGAAACAGAGGAGGTTTTTTGTAAGCATGGCTGTCAGAGGTACCATCAAAGAGCGGGATGTATTCCGAGAAATGCACGGAGGCGAACACTGGGTTATTGTTGCCAATGTTGAGCAGCTGATGCAAGCAGCCGAGCAAATCGCAACGGTTCGACGAGAATGCAATATGCGCGTGTCAATCATGATGGCAGATCTGGAAGACGAAGATGATGCGGCAAAAACGAAAAGCGACGTCATGAAGTTGCTTCGGTCGGACGACAGACATCGTCTGATGATTCTTTCGGAAGCCGGAGGATTGAGGGATAAAGATGGTCGGATCATTCCTTTGATGACTCGGAAGAAGCTCAAAGAAGTAATGGAAGGGCGCGCTGAGTGCATTGGAGAATTACCCCGTGATGTAAGGCATAGTCTGCCATTGATCAACAATGCCCTCGGCCACATCCCGAATGTGACCATGAGTGCAGGAGATCAGTATCTCAAAGAGTCGTATGCGTACATGGGTGCCGGGACTTTATTCGTGAATGGTAAATTCACAATGAAAAAAATGCCCATGAACCAGTATCCTATTTTTGAAGCGATGAATGCCGATCATGTTCGTTCTGACAAGTTCAGATTTCGTTCCGTAAAAGAGCTGCAGAAAGGGTTCCGGAATCACTATGCTTTGTACAGCGGCGATATCCCAATCGGTGGAGCTTCCATGATACCAATGCCAGGTAAGACTCGGGAGTTCGCTCAGTTCTGGGCAGAGGTGATGGGACAGGGGATCGGAAAAGAAATTGCCAGCTTCATTCCTGAACTTGCCGGTGATCGTACCGTGTATTCAATCACTTCCGATACAGCGACAAAATCAATTCTTTCAGGGTGTGATTTTTTTGACGACGTCGGTTTACTGGCGGAAGCAAGAGACAGGCATGATGACCGTGTTCCACAACATCTATATCGGTATTCAGAAAAACGATTGGCAAAGAAACGGCCGGAATTATTCGTATCAACACCTGAGAAGCGTCAGATGAGATAGCCTTTCTGCATATCCATCTTCTGCGTCGCAATAGTCTTTCCCGCCGCATCCAGCATCCGCGCTTCCCATGTCAGGTTGATCTTCACTTCAAACCGCGAGTCGGAGTGTAGGTGGAGTTCGCATGACTGACCATTCCTCAGCTCAATCGGTTCGAGGAGCGGCAGATAGATCTGCTCCCAGTGTGTCGGCTTTTCGAGGGGACTCGTCGAGAGTGTGATCCCCGCTACTAGCTCCGCTTCCCACCAGAGCCCGAAGCCGTGGATTGTCATTGGCTTCTCTGCCGTCCATCGCTCGGTGCCGGTGCGGATACTCGCATTCTTGTTCTTGAAATCGACAGAATCCCATTCTCTGATTGCGTCTTTGCCATTCAATAATTCCTCCGGCCGGATCGTCTTCACGTACATGTTATTCATCGCAATCGTTCGGGCTTCACTCAGATCCAGGTCGTGTCCCGTGTCCCAGCAATCAATTTCTTTTGCCAATCGGTCTCCGGTCACCGGACAGACGAACTGCCGGATCGAGCCCGGGATAATGATGCCTTTCGGCTTCAGGAAGCGCTTCGCGTCCTCCACGGACTCGATGATATTTTCCTCGAGGGCATAATTGCCAAGTGTCTCGGATACCAGCACTTCGACCGGCTCCAGCTTCCGGACATCGGTGGAGTGCCGCTTGATGAACGTGCAGTTCGTGATGCCGTTTCGCACGGCGTCTTTCTGGCTCACGTCCAAGATGTCCCCGTACTCGATCAGCGTGCAGTGCTTGGCACCCATCCGGCTTGCCAGGAATGACAGGAAGCCCGTCCCGGAGCCCAGATCGACAATCGTCGTCTTGCCCGGAACGATCACTTTTTTGAGCGCCTTCTCAAATGCGGCATTGCGCACACGGTCGCCGAGGAGTTTGCGTTGGAGCTCGATCATAAGGACAGTATTCAGTATACAGTATGGAGTATGAAGTATGGCTTCGGAAAGCCAGAAAACTATTTTAGTCTCCTCCCTATATACTGCATACTGAATACTCCATACTTCATACTCCCCAGATTGTATGATTTTTTCACCGTTACCCAATACCCCTCTCATCACCCAAGGCTTCGGCCAGAATCCCGCGACGTACGCGCCGTTTGGTTACCTCGGTCACAACGGCATCGACTTCGGTGTTCCGGAGGGAACGATGATTTATGCGCCGCATGACGGCATCGCGACGGTCAAAGATGAGGGAGCGAGTAACTACGGTCTTTCTCTTGTGATCGATGACGGCAAGCGCAGGAGTCTGCTGGCACATCTTTCGGAAACTTCAGTGACTAACGGTCAGACGATCTATCAGGGCGATCCGGTAGCCAGGAGCGGCAAGTCCGGCATGGCGACGGGTCCACACCTCCACTGGACGTTCAAGCTCCTCAGTAACGGTGTCGTACAGAACAAAGCCAACGGCTACGATGGCGCCATCGATGTGTCGGAATTCACACGGCTCTGGCTGGATCAAGATCTGCACTTCAACGCCCAGTACACGGATGACGCCAAGCCGTACCTCGCGATGACGTTCTCCGATCAGCAGTACCTCAAGAATCCGGCAAGGCATACGGCGTGAGCGCGAAATGTAAAATGTAAAATGTAGAATGTACAATGATGATTGATTTCCCCCCTCTTTCTATGGGTTCTCTACTTAAAGAATTTCGCGACTTCGCGATGAAAGGCAATGTCGTCGATATGGCGGTCGGCATCATCATCGGCGTCGCATTCGGCAAGATCGTCACATCGCTGGTGAATGACATTCTCATGCCAGTCATCGGTCTGATCGCCGGCAAGGTGGACTTCAAGAGCCTTGCAGTCGAGGTCGGCAGTGCCAAGATCGGCTACGGGATGTTCATCCAGTCCGTCGTGGACTTCGTCATCGTCGCGTTCTGGATCTTCCTGATCGTGAAAGCCATGAATCGCTTCAAGAAGCCCGTACCGCCTCCGGCACCGATGGGTCCGACGGATGAGGTAAAGCTGCTGACGGAGATCCGGGATGTGCTACAGAGGAAGTAATACGACATACATGCTCCTGCTCCGCGCCTGGGAACAGGCGCTCCTTTTCAAAATTTAGCTTGGGAGCAGCCGTTCTCGGCTGCGGAGATTGTGGATATTCCAAAACGGGACCGCTCCGCAGCCCCGTTTCTTAACGATAGATCGCAGTCACTTCATATTCTTCAATTCCGCAATTCGCTTCCGATAACTTCCAAGCTGCAGATTCCCCGGCGCACCCGGAGAGGTCTTCGACCGGATGTTCGCCTGCAGATCCGGATTCTTCGGCAGTTTCTTGGATGCCAGGACATAGGCATCTCGGAAGGGTATTCCCTTTTTCGCCGCCAGTTCCGTTGCGATATCTGCGAGGAAGATGCCGGGGGTGATCGCCGAGCGGATGCGTTCCTGATTCGGTTTCAAACCTTGTACATAGAGTTCAACAACCTTAATGCTCCTGCCAACGATTGTCGCACTCTCGATCAGCGGTTTCTTGAGGAGCTGCAGGTCGCGGTTGTAGCCGGAGAGCAGGCGACTTGCGATGTTTTGCACCGCATGCTGATGCCCCATCACGACGCTGATGTATCCACGGAGAATCTCCAGCCCGTCCAGATTTCGCTTCTGCGGCATGATGCTGGAACCAGTGACGAGTTCATCACTTACAGTGAAGAAACTGCACTCCTGCGAGGTGAAGAACAGCATGTCCTGCGCGAACCGCCCGAGTGTGAGCATCACTTGTACCATTGCTTCCAGAGCCACGCTCTCGAACTTCCCGCGGCTCGTCTGACAGGCGAGAGAGTTGAGTTGCAGCTTGGAAAATCCGAGTGCCTTGGTCGTGCCGTCACGATCGAGCGGCAGCGCGACGCCGAAGCCAGCCGCGGTGCCGAGTGGATTGCGGTCGATGTGACGGATTGCAGCATCGAGGAATTCACAGTCTTCCAGGAGATTCTCCGTGAAGCTTGCGAAGTAGTGTCCGAGTGAGCTCAGCATCGCCTGCTGCGTGTGGCTGTAGCCGGGGAACGGAACATCGCGATGCTTCTCCGCAGAGCGCAGGAAAGTTTCTGCCAGCGCCAGCGTCGATTGCCTGATCGATCGGAGCTGATCCTTCAGGAACAGCCGGATGGCCACCAGCACC
>CAINWJ010000110.1 GCA_903854455.1 Candidatus Peribacteria bacterium
GCAATCCAGAAACTGTGACAGACATACCCATTCTCGCTACGATCCGATAGATGCATCTCATCCGAAAATACCCACGGCTCTTAAGCTTCATATTTTCAATCATTGCGTCCTACGTGCTCTACGCACTCGGATATTTGGACTGGATCAAGGAACTGCACAGCGGCGAAAGCGCGGTCGCCTTCGTCCTCGGCGGCTTCCTGTTCAGCTTCGGCTTCACAGCAGCCTTCGGCTTCGCCATCTTCGTGGAACTGGCAAATACCATGACGCCGATCAACGGTGCGCTCCTCGGCGGCGTCGGTTCACTGATTGCCGACATGACGATCCTGCTCTTCGTCCAGGAACACCTCATGCAGGAACTGAAGATGCTCAAGGAATCATGGATCATGCGGATGATCACGGGCGCGCTGTTCCATCACCGGTTCCCGAAGTGGCTTAGGGAAACCATCCTCTGGACCATTTCGATTGTAATCATCGCGTCGCCTCTTCCCGACGAAATCGGCGTGGCGTTGGTGGGAAGCTTGGAAAGAATCGATAAACGACTCTTCGCATTGCTTTGCCTTGTACTCAATGCGGCGGGTATTTGGGTGATTCTGATGGCGGCAAGGACTGCGTGACCAAGCATGATTCAAATCCTTGCACGAAGAATCGTGCGCTGATTACGTTTTAATTTTCCATTTTCAATTTTCCATTTTCAATTTCTCCCGATCCCACCTTCACCTTCGCCGGTCGCAATACTTTGCCATGTAATTCATAGCCATCCTCCAGAACCTCCATAACCTTCCCCGCCTCACCCGGTGCCTGCATGAGCACCTCATGACGGTGCGGATCGATGGGCTGGTTCAATGACTCAAACCGCTTCAGACCCAGTTCCCCGACCTCCTTCAGGAATTGCTGCTCCAGCGCGACGATCCCCTTCACCCAATCATTGCTTTCGATATCCTTCGGAAGATTCTTGAGTGCGCGCTGAAGATTGTCGATCGTCGGCAGGAATTTCCTGAGCGCCATCTCCGACGCAAACTTCCGCAATTCCGACGCATCCTTCTCCATCCTGATCTTCGCATTCTGCAGCTCCGCCTGCGCCCTGGACGCCACCTCACTCGATCGCCTGAGCTGCTCCGTCAATTCCGCATTCCTCTTCTCCAACTCAGCGATTTTCTTCGCAGAATCATCGACCTTCGGTCCCGCTGCCGGTTCCGTTTTCTTCGCTTGCGCCTGTGGTTTCTTTGGATCAGTAGTCATAGCAAACAGCGGAGTGTCGATTTCTACATTTTACATTCTACATTTTACATTTTACATTCTCCACCGTTCCCTTCCTCAGCCCAAACTTTTGCGTATCACCGCCGCCTCCACGATATCCCGCGTGATCAGCACCGAATCGCACTCGCCACTGATACGGCTGTAAATGGTCGATGCCAGATTCCGGTGAATGAAGTGGTGTGGCTTCTCGGGACCCAGTTTGATACCAAGCACCTTTTCAATGGCATCGATGCCGTGAGAGATTTCCTTGAAGATCGGCATCTTCTTGGCGAGAAACACGACATTCTCCCGATTCAGATACTTACCGGCATGCTTCAGATCTTCCCGAAGTGCCGGGTAGTACTTCTCAATAATGTCCATCATTCCTGCTTTTTTCGCCGCTTCCAATCCACGACCGGTGGCAATCAGCTCCGGCGGAATGCCAAGTGAGTACAGTGCGCAGGTAAACCCGATGGCTCGCGGTAGGCGAACCTTGCCGATGCCGCGGCTGTAGCCGAAGAGTCCGATGTGCTGCAGGCGTTCGCGACGCGGCGGAATGTACTGCGCGACCTGATTGATGAGCGGCGCGATCTCCTCGATCGTCGGCTGCCAGATCTTCTCAAACATCGCGGAGAGTGATGCAATCTTCTTCCTGTCTGCATCGGAAACACTGATGAGTTTCTGCTTCGGAACTTCGCGGTGAATCGTCTTGAGCGCCTTCTCCACCTGATCCTTGGGATAGTCGTACCGGAATGCCGATTGGATTGAATAGGTACGAACGCCGGCGTACTGAGGCAAGAACGTTTCGGTGTACTGCGGATTGACGCTGCCTCGAAACGGCAGGGAACCTGTACCGAGAATGGGGTAGGCTTCAAATCCGAGATCATCCGCACATTCCTGAATCTTGCTGAGAGCGGCCTTCACGGCGAGTACCGCCGGAATCAATCCGGAGTTCATAGCAGGATCGGAGCGTGCGAGGAAGATGCGCTGACCGCGGGACTTCACGGAAGGATTTTCTTTGAGTAATGACGTCCAGTACGGCAGGAGAATCTTCTCGATGCTCAGGAGTGACGGCACATCCTCCACGAGCGGCGTGATATCAAATGCTTTGAGCAATTCCATCTCATCCTTCGCAGATCGATGAAATACCTGACGGTGATAGCCGAGGATTTCCTTGAATGCGGCGCGCACCTTGAGCGGCTGCATGGCGGAAGTCGTGAGCGGCAGGAACATCTCCGTGACCGGCAGACACGGTGCTTTGATGTCACGGGCAAGATCGGTGAGTGCAAGGACGTTCATGAACGCCCTGGCCATCCGGTGCATCTTTCCTTCTTCGTACGCCGGAATGCGGTAGGTAAGATGCAGTTCCCGACCCAATGCGCGCTTCGCAAACAGTTCCCGACCACGGGAGAAGAGCTTCTCGCCGACCGCTTCATCCACATACTTGCCCTCCCAGTCCCACATGTACTCGTCGATCGTGAGCTCCTTGAAGAGAATCATGACTTCCTGAATCTCGTCCTGAGTCGGGACGAATGCATCGGTCCCCCACCACGGCACCGACGCGTTGTCGGGATGCTGGGTGGCCATGGTGATGGGCGGAAGGCGCTGCATGAGCACACATTACCACAACAGGAATCCTTGCGTCCGACTTACTCTGTCACCGTGATCGCACCCTTCATATCCGCATGCCCTTCACCACAGGGAACGTTACAGAAGAACTTGTACTTTCCAATCGTGTCGGTCGGAATCTCTATGTCCAGCGTCTGTCCCGGCTCCATCTTTCCGGTAGAGACACCGAGACCTGGAATGGCGATGCCATGCGTACCCTCGACATCCTTGAGCTCCAGTGTGACTTTCTCACCCTTCTTCACCTGAATGTCGTTTGGACTGAACTTCCAGTTGCTGAGTGATACTTTGATGATGCGATTCGTCGTTTCAGTTCCATCCGCCAGCTTCTGCGGGGAATTGGTAATGGAGCAGGCAGTCATGAGTAACGTAGCCGCTGCCAGCGTGAAGAGACGAAGCTTCATACGGAAGATGGGGAAAGTGATGTCACTGTATAGAACCATACTGCCATCATCAATCCAAGATTACGCCTAGAATCCAGCTAATTCTCCAAACCTCCAAAGTAGATCAATGCACTGATGAGGAAAAAACCGAGAGCGATACAGAGGGAAAAATATTGAATAATATTTGATAGTACAAGGCTCTGGAGTGAACCAGATGTGACAATCCATCC
>CAINWJ010000111.1 GCA_903854455.1 Candidatus Peribacteria bacterium
AATCCGCAGAGGTGCCACTCTGCAGTCCTCGCCCGAACTGAGAAGTACTGTAGAGAAACTCCAACGCATTCGCGAGAACATTCCCGGGATCCGCTACGCGTACATCATGCGAAAGACGACCAATCCATCCATGCTGGAATTCGTAGCCGACGCGGACCTGGGAATGACGGATGTGGAGATGGATACGAACCGTAACGGGATCATCGAAGCGGATGAAGCTCCTTCATTGCCGGGTCAACTGTACGACTGGTCTGCTTCTCCCCTGATCGGAACGGAAGCATTCCTGCACCCGACGACAGATGACGATATTTCCAAAGACCAATGGGGGGCTACGATGTCCGGCTACGCGCCCATCACAATGAAGAACGGTCGCACAGTCGCCATTTTGGGGATCGACAAGAGTGCCGATGATTTCCTCGCGGGCGTCAGCAGCATCGCCTCGCCGGTCGCCATGCTCTTAGTCCTCATCGCTATGCTCTGCATCGGCTTCAGCGGGATCATCCTGTTCCTCCGTCGTCGTGCGGATATCTTAGAACAAATCGAAGCCGAACGTTCCGGTCTGCTTCGGCTGGCATTCCACCAGATCGGAGGACCGCTGACGATCATCAGCTGGTCACTGGAAGAGCTGGAGGAAGAGGGTCCTGCTTCACTCCACAAGATCATCGTGAACATCCAGCAGGGAGTGAAGCGACTCACGGAAATCATGAACACCCTGAAGAAAGCAGATCTCGTTCATGAGGGAAAACTGGAATACAAAGCGGAAACAGCGGAGTTGTCGCATGTGCTTCACCTGGCTGCCAAGGAACTGGAACTCAAGATCGCGGAGCGCAAGCAGCAAATCGTCTTCAGGTTGCAGGAAAATATCAACATGCAGATGGATCTACCGCTCATCGCAGGTGTGGTCCGTGAGCTCCTGACCAACGCCATCGATTTCTCGCCGAATGGCTCGACGATTACGATCACCTCACGCAAAGCCGGAGCGTACGCCGAGTTCGCGATCGAAGACCATGGTTGCGGCATCCCGGACAGAGATCTGCCCCGCATCTTCGGTGAATTTACCCGCGGATCCAACGCCACGACATTCAAAGCGGACGGGAACGGTCTCGGGCTCTACATCGTCAAAGGCATCGTGGAACATGCAGGCGGTTCCATCTGTATCAAGAGCAAAGAAGGGAAGGGCACGACAGCGATCGTGCGATTGCCGATGGCGTGAGGGAGGAAGCCGAGGAACAACGTATGCAATACGCCTCACACTGCTACTGGGATTATCTGATTCGTTGCTGGAGCAGACAATCTCGATAGTTTCGATCATTGAGCAGATCTTGTCTCTTCCGCCTCACTCCGGCGCCTCACTCCGTCTCGTCGGTTGCGACCGACGTGCCACCTCTCTCCCGCGAGGAGAGAGGAAACCTGGAGAAGGACAAAAAGAGCGGTTCTTGCGATCAACACAGCGCCCCCTTCTCCCCAGAGGGAGAAGGGTGGGGATGAGGCGGGCAAAGGGAACGTATCTCCAGCAGACAATCATGTGATTCTGTTGTTGTCTCATTCATTTCAAATACTCAACTCATCGACACTCCACGTACTTTACCTACCTTACCTACCTTACTTTCCCTACCCATCACCGCCCCGCCACCAGATCCTCCCCGCCTGCCGATGCCACCGCTTCACCTGGGCGATTCCTGACGGTAGTGACTTCCCACTTCTTGGCTAGCGACTTCGGAATAGCCTGATACCGCGCTACGCGCAGCTCCTGCTCCGGAGCGGCGGACAACCCCTTCTTCACGGTACGCACCCAGACGATCTCGTTCTTCTTCATCTTGCGTCCATTCACGAGAAGATCCTCCGGAGCCGTGGAGGCGAAGTACGGTCCGGTGATCACCGTCTCACGACCGTCGGGAATGCCGTAGATATTGACCGTCGCCTCGTCGCCTTCGGTAAATGACTGGATCAGCAGCGGATTGCCCGTGTCATTCTGGAACTGAAAATCCTGCTGACCGGGGAAGACTGTCGCATCCTGACCGACGCCATGCGCTTCGTAATACGTGACGTACAGACTGTGATTCTTCTGTTTTACAATGGGGAATCCTGCGAGTAACGCAGCCCGGTAAAGTGTGGTCGAAACTTGGCAGATCCCGCCCCCTGGTGCCGCGATCAGATCCTTACCGTTGAAGATCGTCAGTGCCATCTGCCAGCCTGCGGCAGTGGAAATGCTGCTGCCGAGAACGGCATTAAACGAAAATGTCGTCTCTGCAGGCACCCAGACGTTGTTGAGCCGCTCATTGAGACCCTTGCGAACGTTGGCCTTGCGACCGGCTCCCGAACCCTTGAACGTAGAACGACCGGAAGCGAGGAGTGTCAGCGTCTGTCCGCTGGCAGTGACCACGGTCGGCGGCGTTTCTCGAACGAAGAAATCCGCACGGATGGTACCGCTGGAGAGTGCATTGGTCATCGCCTCCGCCAGCTCATGCACATCATAGGAATACCCGGATCCTGCGGTGCAGTCTGTCGTGACACGATTGACGCCCTGCTTATCGGTAAATGTGGAAGTGACTGCGCAGGGATGCGCACCCGGAAGCTCGCTGAGCGGTGTTGCACGAAGCGTTTCCTCAATTCTGGCGGTACTGATGGAGACGAACACATGCCCGTCACCGGCAGTGGCATATTCCAGCCATGACGGATGATCGCTGAGCATCACTCCCCATGTTCCGACAACGGGAGAACCGCTGGCTGTCCTGAGAGACAGGATGGCGCGACGCTTGAGCAGTTCCTTCCGCTGCTGGATGGCTGAGGACAATGCATCCATGGAAATCGTGCGATCAACGGAAACCGATGCCACCTCCACCGGGCGAATGGATGCCTGTGCCGGAAACACCGCTGAAGAAATCCCGGCGATCGTCAGCAGCATCAGTAATCCGAGCGCAATGGTTCCGGAAGAATTCCTGAAAAAATTGTGCTGCTTGGATGGGGTGGACATTGGATTGTTGGTATGTGTACTTGCATACTTTAACATATTTTTATATTTGTGTCTAGTGATTGCCTGCCCGCACAAAGATTTGTGCGCTGGCATCGAATCAAAACCAAAAAGCGAGCGCGGACTGAACATGCGAGATCGATTCCTCCGACCTCACCCCTAACCCCTCTCCTGCTACGGCAGGCGAGGGGAACTGTTTTGTTGGTTGTATGTTTTTTCTCTTGTACAAAACAAAAACAATACAGCTCCCTTCTCCTTCGCAAAGGAGAAGGGCTGGGGATGAGGTCAATTGGATTACCTTGGTTCTCGAATCGGGCGACGCCGAATAGAATCATGCTCATCCCGTCATCCTTCAAATCATGGTTCCAGACAGTGGGCGGAAAATCGAATGACGACATCAAGCATCGTTTCCAGACATCAAAGAGCCCAGAGAGAGGGACGAATCCTCTCTCCGAGCTCTGAGAAAACAATGTGGAACTGATTACAGACCTCCCATCATGAACTTGCTGGCAACAGCGGAACCGGCGGCGAGCATCGTCAGGATAGTCGCATAGAAGACAGCGGTGAATGCACCTGACTGCTCGACCGGCTGGTCGACTTTCTTGAGCTGCGTATCGTCATTCGTTGCGGCGAAGAGTGCCGCTCCCTCGGCTCCCGTCTGAGGATAGATGGGAATGTACGGCTTGTAACCCGTGTCAGAAACGACGGAATACGGGTTCGTGTACGTCGAAGCGGTATACGTCGGATACTGCTGCGTTCCGTAGTTATAGCCGTAGTTATATCCGTACCCATAGTTGTACGGCTGGGTATTGCAATTGATGGTGCAACCACCTGTCGTCGTACCGGTACAGGTCAGTGTGACGGAAGCTGAAGCCGAATTGTTCGCCGTATTCGTGTCCTGCACGCTACCGGAGACAATCGCCGTATCATTCACCGTCAGAGAGTTCTGGGTGCAGGTCTGGGACGTCGAGAATGTGAGCGTGATGGGTGCGGATTCACCGGCAGTCATGGTACCGACGGTACACTGGACATTGCCGTTGGATGCATTGCACACAACACCGCTCTTGGTCGACGTACCGGAGACGAAGATGTGGTCCGTCGGCACGGGATTATTGAGAACGACGTTCGTAGCTGGCGATCCGGTATTCAGAACAGTCAGGGTGTAAACGACGTTGCTTCCACGTGTCACGGATGAAGGAGAAACGCTGTTCGTGACGGAGAGATCCGACTGCGACGAGGGACAGGTGAGAGTGACCGTCGCTGTTGCGGAGTTATTAGCGGTATTCGAATCCTGGACGCTACCGGAGACCGTTGCCGTATCCGTGATGGAAGCAGACTGCGAGCAGGTCGACTGGTTCACGGTCGAGAACGTGATGGTCACCGATGCAGATTCTGCGGAGGCAAGCGTACCGATGGTGCACTGCACATTCGAGCTTGTATTGGTACAAACCGCTCCAGTTTTATTCGCAGTAGCGGAAACAAAAGTGTGATCCGTCGGAATGGGATTATTGAGGATGACGTTCGTAGCTTGGGAAGGACCGTTATTCGTCACATTGACGGTGTAGACGACGTTGCTGCCGCGGGTAACAGTCGAACTGGCAAGAGTGTTCGTGACGGCAAGATCGGCCTGTGTGGTGGGACAGGTGAGCGTGACTGTCGCGGAGTCCGAGTTGTTGGATGTGACCGGATCAGTGACTGCGGACGACACGGTCGCCGTGTTCGTCACGGATGTGCTCTGACTGCAGGACGCAACCGTGGTAGTCCGGAAGGTCAGTGTGATCGTTGCTGATTCAGACGGAGCGAGCGTGCCAATTTCGCACTGAAGTGTTGTACTGCCGGTTGGCACAGCACATTTAATGCCGCTCTTGTCGGGAGAATCGTAGTTAGTTGGAATGTGATCGGTCGGCACAGGATCCGAAACAACAACCGACGTGGCTGAAGTCGTTGTACTCGTATTCGTCACAACAATCGTGTAAACGGCATTGGCTCCGCGGACAACAGATGAGCTGACAGCATCCTTCGTAATGGAGAGATCGGCCTGGGTGGGTGGAGGGCAGGTGATGGTAGCGGCAGTCGTCGTCCCGGTGTTGTTGGTGGAAGCGGGATCGGTGGTGGAGGCAGACGTGATGGTGGCGGAGTTCGTGACGGAGAGAGTCGGATCACAGGTCTGACCTGCGGGAGTCGGATCGGTGGT
>CAINWJ010000112.1 GCA_903854455.1 Candidatus Peribacteria bacterium
CGGTTGTCGCAGTAGATGGGTGCTTTGAGCCCACTGGTCCAGGTGAACGGGGGATCGGTAGCGAGCCTGACGGCTCGGATGGCGAGTAAATGTTCTGCGATGCGGTCTCCGTGGGGCATGGACGGAATGTAGAATGTAAAATGTAGAATGTAAAATGGAAAATGGAAAATTTCCCCTCTCCCCTCGGGAGAGGGGTGGCGAGCTCTGCGAGCCGGGGTGAGGGAAGCTTGGCGATTTCGTTTTTTTCCCACACAATGCACCCGTGTCCGATGTATCACTCGATCTCCGGCTGAAGGAACTGCTTGAGGTATTTCTCTTCGAGAACAGCAGGCTCAACCTCTCGGCATTCCGCACGAATGAATTGTGCTGGACCGGCAACATCCTCGATTCCGTTTCCATTCTGGATCCCAAGCAGATCTTCGTTGATTGCAGCAAGGTTCGTTCCATCGTCGATCTGGGGACCGGCGGCGGCTTCCCGCTCTTGCCGCTGGCTCTGGCATTGCCGCAGGCGCACTGCCTCGGTATCGATTCCACGACCAAGAAGATCGAGGCGGTTGGTCGCATCGTGACGACGATGAAGATTCCGAATATTGAACTGAAGAGTGACCGGATCGAAGTTCTGGCGCATCAGGACCGCTACCGCGAGAAGGCGGATTTAGTGACTGCACGTGCACTGGCGCCGCTCAACGTATTGCTGGAATACGCGGTTCCTTTACTCAAAGTCGGAGGTCTCTGTGCATTCTGGAAATCAACGAAGGTCGCCGACGAACTTGCCATGTCATCGAACGCGCAGAAGGTTCTCTCCTGCCGCTTCTTTGGAACATTTGAATATGATTTAGGCGGCGCATGGGGTAAACGAACGATTGTGTTCTTTAGGAAAGATGCCGCCACGCCTATAGATTATCCCAGGAAAACAGGGACACCGAAAAGCGAGCCTCTGTAACAAATGAGGCTCTGCTTCGTTTAAACATTTTTACAGGTGCTGCTGCATTGTGGAAATGACCACGATCAGGCAGGCGACGAACACGATCACAAACGGAGACAAACCCAACGTACGGGAACGCATAGGGGTGATGGGGGAATCGAGGACGGAGAGAGTCTATGCTTCGACTGATCGGGCGCAATTGTGGGAACGCAAAAGTAGTACGTAGTATTTGTTGCCGAAACACAGGTGAAGGGAATGTAAAATGTAGAATGTAAAATGTAGAATGAATGGGAGCGATTCTTCGATTTTCGCTTGCGAATTCTACATTCTCAATTTTACATTCTACATTTCTATCTCTTGCCCAAGCCCTACATCCCCAACGACAAGTGGAGCCAGCGCGCTGCCAAGGAGGGCTACCGTGCCCGTTCGGTGTTCAAGCTGATGGAGCTGGATGAACGGTTCCATCTCCTCGCCTACAACATGCACGTGCTGGATCTGGGTGCCGCGCCGGGGAGCTGGCTACAGTACGCTGGCAAGAAGATCGGCGAGAGCGGACATGCGCTCGGACTGGATTTGAAGGAGATTGATCGTATCGCTCCGAATGTCACGACCCGCATCTGCGACATCACGGATCTGGTGCAGGTCGGTACCGCATTGCAATCGCTTGGCTGGAAGCATGCCGATCTTGTCCTTTCGGACCTGGCACCGAACACCAGTGGCATCAAAGACATCGATCAGTGGAAATCAGTGGAATTGTGTGATGCGGTGCTGAAGATCGCACAGCGGTTCCTGAAGAACCGTGGGACGGTCGTCATGAAGATCTTCCGCGGACGGGACTTCGATGCGTTCATCCAGCGCGTTCGTGCACTGTTTCCGGCTATCAAGATCGTGACGGTGAAGGCGTCGCGGGATAGGAGCAGGGAGGTGTATGTCGTTGCGAAACGATGATGTATTGATATCCCGTAGAGCCGCAAAATTTTGCGGCTCTACAATCCGATTTACAAACCATTTCACAATTTCCCCATTCCACAATTGTCCAATGTCCGGTTTGCGCGCACCATTGTGCCCGCATGATTGTCTTCTCGGGCGTCTCCAAATCTTTTGGCAAGAAACAGGCACTGTCGCACATTGATCTGCGCATAGAGCCTGGGGAATTTGTCTGCCTTACCGGTCCGAGCGGGGCAGGGAAGTCGACCATCCTACATCTCCTGATTCGCCTGGAACATCCGACGAGCGGCAGCATCGAAGTGGATGGCGCCGATCTTGCCCGTTTGCCATCACCTGTACTTCAGCTCTACAGGAGCCGCACCGGCATCCTCTTCCAGGATTACCGTCTGCTTGCCGATCGCACGGTATTCGAAAACGTCGCACTGTCGCTGGAAGCGACACCGGCATCCGATGCATCGATTGATCGTGCGGTCCATGGCGTGCTCAAGCGGCTCGATCTCTCCGGGAAAGCGGATGCGTATCCCCATGAGTTATCCGGTGGCGAGAAGACCCGCGTCGGTCTGGCACGCGCACTCGTCCACAAGCCGAGTATTCTTCTGGTCGATGAGCCGACCGGGAACATCGATCCGGCGGAGTCCCAGGAGATTCTCGGCCTGCTTCGTGAAGTGAATAAAGAGGGAGCCACAGTGATGCTGGCGACACACGACAAGCTGGTCGTGGATGCCCTCGGCGTCCGCGTCATTCGTCTGGAAGATGGAAAGATCGTCCGCGATTCGACTGGCGGATACAGTGAACCTGCGACAGTGCATCGCAGCAGTGTTGCTTCCGTCGAAGAATCTCCGAAAGCTGAACATGCACCGAAGAGCCAGTCAGGAGGGCATGTGAAGCCGGTGGGGGTGCAGTGACGGAAGAAGCCAAGGAAGGCGAAGAAATCAAGGAAACCAACGAACTGAAATCCTCGGACTCTTCGGTTTCCTCGGTTTCTATTACCATGCAAGCTTGTTTTGCATCCTTACAATCTGCGATCCATTGTTCGCAATCGTCCCGATCTCGTAGCAATCCATCCGGTTCTTCTTCATTTCCTTGATCACCGCTGCGGCATCCTTCGGTCGAACCACGATCGTCAGTCCCACTCCCAGGTTGAACGTCCGAATCATGTCTGCGTCATCGTTGCCGGATTTGTCGCGGATGAATTTGAAAATGGGCAGGATCTTGATTGCCGATGCATCGATCACAGCATCCGTTCCCTTGGGCAGGATGCGATTCAAGTTCCCGGGAATCCCGCCGCCGGTGATGTGAGCGAGCCCGCGGAGGATCTTCTTCTGAAAGAGTCCCTTGAGTGCGCCAGCGTAGCACCAGTGCGGCGTCATGATTTGGTCGAGGAACGTCTTGCCATCGACCATCTCATGGATGATCGCCAGATCTTCGCGGATCAATGCGCGAACCAGCGTGTAGCCATTCGTATGTAATCCGCTCGATTGCACAGCGAGCACCGTATCGCCCGGCTTGATGTCCGATCCGTCGATGATCGCATCCTTCTCCACGACACCGATGCAGCTGGCACCCAGGACGTACGTGCCGGGCTGCAGCACGCCGGGTTGTTCGGATGTTTCGCCTCCGGTCAGGACACATCCTTGTTCCGTGCAGCACTTGGCGAAGTTCTCGACGAGTGACGAGATGACTTCTTTCTCCATTTTTCCGCAAACGATCAAGTCCTGGATGAAGAGTGGCGTAGCCCCCATCACGATCACGTCATTGATCAGATGATTGATTAAATCCGCGCAGATGCCGGGGACACGTTTGAACTTGAATGCCAGGAGCTGCTTGCTGCCCGGTTCTTCCGTTTTGCAGACCAGTACCGGATGTTTGTAGCCGGGGAACGCGCCGTCACAGAGCGACGAGAACGCACCGATCTTGTTGAGCACGAGCGGGTTCTTGGTTTCCAGGCTCTTTGCCATTTTCTTCTTCGTAGCATCGGCGGCGGCGATGTCGACACCGGCGGATTTGTAGGAGATGCGGGGCATGAGTGGATTGTAGCGGATGGTATGGAAGATGGCAGCCGAGGATTGAGGGAAACCAGAGAGTATTGGTGATAGAATTATCGTATGAAAAGAATACTGTTGGTCGCAGGCGTTGTCCTCAGGAAGGGGAATGCATTTTTGCTGGTTCAGGAGAAGCTGCTGCCGGACACTGGACTCTGGAATCTCCCAGCCGGGAGAGTGGAAGATGGTCTGACGATCGAGCAGACGGCCGTGAAGGAGGCGAAGGAGGAATCCGGTTTCGATGTGAAGTTAGGGAGGAAGATTGGTGTCTATCCCGGAGGCGGTGTGGAGCGACATGCATTCGAAGCAGACATCATCGGCGGATCGTTACAGTATCCGAAGGATGAATTGCTGGATGCCCGGTGGTTTTCCATTGAGGAGATAGAGCAGATGAAGCCGAAGCTCAGAGGGAACTGGGTCTGGGATGCCATTCGGTCGACTTTGTAGGGTGACGAGATTTCAATGCACAGCCTACAGACGTTCGTTGGAAATCTTGGTGAAACCAAAGAGCCGCAAGATGTTGCGGCTCTACGGTGTATCTATTCGTAAAGACGCCCCGCGGGGGCGTCTCTGCTATTGCAACTCGGTAAAGACGCCCCACCGGGGCGTCTCTACAGTTGCTACGATGCTTGCGAAGAAATGATGAGGATTCCGATTACAGAACCCCCGTTCCATACAACCCCGCGGTCAGCACCGACACCATGAACATCAGCTTCACGAGGATGTTGAGGGACGGTCCCGAGGTGTCCTTGAACGGATCGCCGACGGTGTCACCGACGACGGCTGCCTTGTGCTGCGGGCCACCTTTGCCGCCGAACATGCCGGTCTCGATGTACTTCTTGGCGTTGTCCCAGGCGCCGCCGCTGTTACTCATCGATGTACCGAGCATCATGGCACTCACGAGCGTGCCGGTGAGGAGGCCGCCCAAACCTTCTTTTCCAAGCAATAATCCGGCGATGATCGGTGAGGCGACGGCGAGCAGGCCGGGCAGGATCATTTCACGAATGGCTGCGGCTGCGGCGATGTCCACACACTTAGACGAATCGCCTTCGGCTGTTCCCTGCATCAGGCCCGGGATTTCTTTGAACTGTCTACGGACTTCTTCGATGATCGACATGGCAGCGCGACCGACCGCCTTCATGGTCATGGATGAGAAGAGGAACGGGATCATGCCGCCGAGGAGGATGCCGATGAGGGTCATCGGTTTCGTGGCATCGATGGATGCGATCCCCGCCGTTTCCTTGAACGCGCCGAAGAGAGCCAAGCACATGAAGCCTGCGACCCCGATCGCGAAGCCCTTTCCGATTGCCGCCGTCGTATTGCCTGCCGCATCCAGGGCATCGGTCTTCTCGCGCACTTCCTTGGGTAACTTGCTCATCTCCGCGATGCCGCCGGCATTGTCAGCCACCGGACCGAATGCATCCATTGCCAGCGTCATCCCGAGCGTCATCAGCATTCCCACCGCACCGATACCGATGCCGTACATTTCAGCCTGTGCGTAGGCGATGCCCATGGCGATGACGATCACGATGATCGGTACTGCCGTGGAGAGGTAGCCGAGTGCCAGACCTTCGATCAGCACCGTACCGGGACCGGTCGTGGATGACGCTGCCAGTTTCCGGACAGGACCGTACGAATGTGATGTGTAGTATTCCGTCAGCAACCCGACCGCGACTCCGGCGACGAGGCCGGCGACCGTTGCCCAGAACACGCCCATAGCAACGTCAGACGGAAGCATTTGAGTCGCGAGGATCAGAACGCCGACGATTGCGAGAACAGATGCGACGATCATTCCCGTCTTCAGCGCACGCTGCACACCGTTCGCATTTTTAGTTTTCACAACGAACAGAGACAGGATCGTTGCCACGATGCCGACAGCGGCGACGAGCAGCGGGAAGAGCAGTGCCTGCTCCACTCCCCAGGAGACCTGCAGACCGACGAGCATGGTTGCCAGGATCGCGCCGACGTAGCTCTCGAAGAGGTCCGCACCCATGCCTGCCACGTCACCGACGTTATCACCAACGTTATCAGCGATGACTGCCGGATTGCGTGGATCATCTTCCGGGATACCGGCTTCCACCTTGCCGACCAGGTCTGCACCCACGTCCGCCGCTTTCGTGTAGATGCCGCCGCCGACGCGGGCGAAGAGTGCCACGCACGATGCACCGAAACCGAAGCCCGTGAGTGCTTCCAGTGCCACTTGAACATTGACGGTATTGAGGAGGACCAAGAGCGTTCCGACGAATCCGAAGAGTCCGAGTCCCACGACTGCGAGACCCATCGTGGCGCCTGAGAAAAAGGAAACGCGAAGCGCGCTTACGATGCTCGTCCTGGCAGCCTCGGCTGTGCGGACGTTGGCCATCGTTGCCGTGCGCATGCCGACGAAGCCGGCCAGAGCAGAGCAGAAGGATCCGATGATGAAGCTCAAGGCAGTGTACGGAGCTCCGAAGTTGGAACCGATGTTTGCGGCTCCCGTATCGACGAAGAGGTAGATCAGGAGTGCCGCGATCAGCACGAACGGTCCGATCACCATGTACTCACGCTTGAGGAATGCCATGGCACCTGCGCGGATCTTGCCGCCGAGTGCCTGCATCACATCATTGCCCGGGCTCTTGGTACCGATGTACCTGCGGCAGAGAACTGCGCCGATGAGCGCCAGCACGGCTGCACCGACGGCAATATACAAACCTGTCTGGAAGGGGAGGGTGGACATGGAAGAGGAAAGGAGGAAAAAGTTGACCCATCATGGGGGGAAGAGAGTTTTTTCCGCAAGGTAAAATTTCATCGCTCTCTGATAATCATCCTGGCGTAGAGACGCCCCGGCGGGGCGTCTCAACAAAAAATTGTTGTGCGTCACAATTATTGAATCGTGGGATCGCATGATGGTTCGATGAGGAAACAGTTTCGTTTGGTATGACATCGACACTGGTGCTTTCGGATCAGCAGGAGGTCATCCCTCTCCCTTCGCCGCAGCGGAAGGAGAGGAATATTGCATGTCAGGCATTGAGAAGAGAGTAACTCTTCTGCATGTTCGATAATTGCTCCACCAAAGAATCATGTGATTCACGCAAACCAATGCGCTATCTAAATTTAAAACTCGTTCTACACTGTGGAGACGTTTACCTCATTCTCCCCAATTCGTATGGTCAAGAAATCAAAAGCGAAGAAGGTTGTCCGGAAAGTGAAGAAGGTCGTTCGGAAGTCCAAGGCAAAGAAATCGCGCAGGAAATAGTCGGCATGTCATTGCATGGAAAGCGCTCTTTGGAAGGGCGCTTTTCTTTGTTGTTCCCTCACCCCCCTGACCCCCTCTCCCGGGGGGAGAGGGGGAATATTATTCGATGATCATCGCAGGAAGGCATCCTTCTTCCCGCACCATTAATAGATGCCACATATTTCTTCTGGGGAGCGGGTTTCCCTTGGCGGCCGAAGCCTTGGCGAAGGCTGCTACCCGCGTAGCATGCAGAGATGCGGAATTTGAAGTTATACTTCAGAGCAAGGCATCCTTCTCCCATCGGGAGAAGGACCGAGAATGAGGGAGGCGAGCCGCAAAATTTTGCGGCTCTACAAGGCATTCATTGCCCCGGTAGAGACGCCCCGGTGGGGCGTCTCAATTTCGATTACGTTCAGACGCCCCGATCGGGCGTTACAACTCAATTATCTTCGATGACGTTCAGACGCCCCACCGGGGCGTCTCTATTTCGATTACGTTCAGACGCCCCGATCGGGCGTTGCAACTCAATTATCTTCGATGACGTTCAGACGCCCCACCGGGGCGTCTCTACAATCGTTGCTCAACGTTCTATGATGTCATCATCACATCTGCACCATGTCTTCCGATCATCACTCATCTTCCGCTCACCGTTCCCTCCACGACGTCCACTCCAGCGTGCGTGTGGGTTACGTTTCCCTGTGGCGCCGCATCTTCGCGTTCGCGGGTCCGGCGTACATGGTGAGTGTGGGGTACATGGATCCCGGCAACTGGGCGACGGACATCCAGGGAGGATCGCGGTTCGGGTATGAATTGCTGTGGGTCCTGCTGCTATCGAATCTGATGGCGGTGCTGCTGCAGACGTTGGCGGCGCGGATGGGTATCGTCGGCGGCGAGGATCTGGCACAGGCGTGTCGCAACATGTACGGCAGGGGAGTGCGGATCGTCCTCTGGTTGCTCGCCGAACTCGCCATCGCCGCGTGCGACCTGGCCGAGGTCATCGGGACGGTGATCGGTCTCAAGTTACTCTTCGGCTTGCCGGTCGAGTGGGGGATCCTCGTGACACTCTTCGATACGTTCCTGCTCCTCGGTCTCCAGCGCTTCGGCATCCGCAAGATCGAGGCGATCATCGTGACACTGATCTTCACCATCGGAGCATGCTTCGTGATCGAACTGCTGCTCGCACAGCCGGAGTGGAGTGCGATTGTCCCGCACCTGCTCCCGACATTCTCGAACAATTCTCCGTTCATTTTCTCGCATCTGGATGCGCTGTACATTGCCGTCGGGATCATCGGTGCGACGGTCATGCCGCACAATCTCTACCTCCATTCCGCCCTCGTTCAGTCGCGCGATATTCAGAAAACTCCCGAGGGCATGAATGAGGCGTGCCGAATGAATCTTCTGGATTCCTTCCTCGCACTCAATGCCGCGTTCTTCGTCAATGCCGCGATTTTGATTCTTGCCGCTGCGGCGTTCTCGACCCATGGAATTTCCGTCAGCTCCATCGAAGACGCACATCGATTATTACCACAGTTTCTGGGTGCATCTCTCGCAGCTACACTCTTCGCCGTTGCGCTGATCTGTGCCGGCCAGAGTTCCACGGTGACGGGCACGCTCGCCGGTCAGATCATCATGGAAGGATTTCTCTCGTTTCGGATGCGACCGTGGTTGCGTCGATTGCTCACGAGATTCCTCGCCATCGTCCCCGCAGTCGTGGTGATCTTCTTCTTCGGTGCATCGCGGCTGATGAGTCTCATCATCGTGAGTCAAGTGATCCTCGGCTTGCAGCTGCCGTTCGCGATTGTTCCGCTGCTCCAGTACACGAACGACCGGCAGCGGATGGGAGCGTTCCGGAGCCCCGGCTGGGTCCGGATTTTAGGTTGGCTGGTCGCCGGACTCATCACGCTTCTCAATGTCATTCTGATCACCGGAGCCATCGCCGATTGGACGGACGCTTTGATTGCCAGCGGACAGTCGCCGCTCTGGATCCAGCTCACACTCTGGCCGCTCCTGATCATCGCTCTCGGATTCCTCCTCTGGATCATCATCGCGCCTATCCTCGGTCGGCGCAGGGAACCGATCGTACCGGAAGGTGCTTCCGTCGATGCAATTGTGGACGCGCTCACCAAACCCGCATTCCGGAAAATTGCCGTGGCACTGGAACATTCTTCAGACGACGCCAAGGCGCTGAGTCACGCCGCGGCACTGGCGCGGACACACGGTGCGCAGTTGCTCCTGATCCACGTTGTCGATGGCGTGGGTGCGCAGTGGTACGGCGACCGGGCAGAGGACGAGGAGGAGCGGTTGGATCAGTCGTACATCCGGCAGCTCACGGAGAAATTGCGATCGACCGGCCTGACCGTGAAGGGCATCCTCCGCTACGGTACGCCGTCAACCGAGATCATCGCCGCCATCAAAGATGAGCACGTCGATGCGATTGTTCTGCGCGCTCACGGTCATGGCTTCATCAAAGACCGCGTCTTCGGTCAGACCATTGATGCGATACGCCACGCGGTGAATATTCCGGTGATGGCGGTGAGGTGAGAAGCGGTCAGCGATCTGCGGTCAGCGATCAGTATCCAGTGCATCATTGTACTGAGGTTTACTGATCGCTGTTCGCTGCCAGCTGATCGCTCCATCATGAGTTTCTTTCACTGCCTCTCACCTTTATACTTGTGCCGATGCCCTCCTCCCTCACCATCATCTTCGCATCCATCAGCGGTCACACGGAGCACGTGGTGGACGTCATCGAAGCCTCGCTCAAGAAATCATTGCCTGCTCTCGTCGTACGTCGGATTCGTGCAGAGATGGCGACGAAGGAAGATCTGGAGAAGGCAGATGCATTGCTCCTGGCATCCGGAACGTGGAATACCGGTGGCGCGGAAGGACAACTCAATCCGTACATGCATGAGTTGCTCATCGACAAGTGCAAGGACACCAAGCTGCCGGCGAAGCCGATGGCATTCGTGAGCCTCGGCGACGACCGTTACTACTTCACCGCGCGCTGCACCGAGGGCTTCCTCCGGTTCTTGAAGGAGTGCGGTGGCAAGCAGATTCTGCCGCCATTGATTGTCGTAAATGAGCCGTACGATCAGCATGAGAGGATCGAGCGGTGGACGGAGAAGCTGGCCACAGGATTACGCTGATCCGGAGTGTGCAGCTGCTGACGTGCAACCGGACCGAAATGACCAATGCCCAATGTCCAATTCCCAAATAATCCTCAATACCCAAATGACCAATATTGCTCTTGTTATTGTTCGGATTGCGAATTGGTAATTGGGTATTTTTTGGTCATTGGGAATTGGTTATTGGGCATTCCGATCGAATAGCCAATTGCCATTTTTTAGCGTACGATAGCGTTTCATCCACTATCTATGCCCCATACGACCCCGACCACACCCCCGACCC
>CAINWJ010000113.1 GCA_903854455.1 Candidatus Peribacteria bacterium
ACGTCGACATCGAGTGCGATCTTTTTCTGCGCGATGGCTTTCCGTAGAGCATCTGCGGACGGATGAGCCTCAAAATCGATGCCGCAGTCCCGCTTGATAATGTCCCGCATGCTGATCTTCGGCCACTCACCGGCGAAGTCCACTTCGATGAGTTTCCCCTCGCGATTGGGAATCTTTGCCTTGGTCGATCCTTGGATCTTCGTGAGGATCGTGCGGAGCATCTCCTCCGTGAAGCGCATGTTCTCGCGGAAATCCCAGTACGAGGCGTAGTGCTCGCACATCGTGAATTCCTGCAAGTGGCTCGGGTCCATTCCCTCGTTTCGGAACACTGGACCTAGCGCGAACGTCCGGTCGAAGCCGCCGACCAGGCACTCCTTCTGGTGAGTCTCCAGCGCGATCCTGAGGTAGATATCCAGATCGAGCGCTGCGTGGTGGGTGGTGAACGGCGTTGCCAGAGCACCCGATGCGGCGTTGACCAGTACCGGGATCTCCACTTCGATGAATCCGTTGGACCAGTAGAATTCCCGCAGTGCTTGCAGGAATGCCGAGCGCAGCAGGAAGCGCTCGAAGGACTCGCGGCTGCTCATGGTGTCCAGGTAACGTTGACGGTAGGCGGTTTCCCTGTCTGCGATGCCGTGCCACTTTTCCGGCGGCTGCCTCAGAGATTTCGTGAGCATCGTCCACTGTTTCACCAGCACCGTCGGCTCGCCTTTCTGTGTTGTGAATCGCTCACCGGATACTCCGATGAAGTCGCCGAGGTCGATCAGTTTGAGCAGCAGTTTGTATTCTTCCGCTCCAACCGATTCCTCGCGGAAGGCGATCTGCAGGCGCCCGGTGTGATCCTGGAGGGTTGCGAAGGTGAGCTTGCCCATACTTCTAAACAGAACAACTCTTCCGGCAACCGTCAGCGGTTTCTTGTCCGCGCAGGTTTTGCCTTCTGTAAGCGTATGCGTACGCTCAAACTTCGCGGCGTACGGCAGGCGCTTGAGGGCGCGGAGTTGCTGGGCTTTTTGGTGGCGGATGGGGTCCATGAACAAAGCATACCGAGATTCCCACGGGAGGAGAAATCCTGGAACTCAGAATTTTATCCAGCTTTTATCTCTGTCGCAGGCACTTCTTCGACGAGAGTTGCAAGACTGCGGACATAGTTCTTCGGCAGTTGTCGCTTGTGCACTGCGTTATTGACCGTTGCTCCTGACGGAGCCCACGCACCGGGTACCATTGGCGCACTTCGCTGCATGGTCTCCTGGACTGATTTCTTGTAGTCTGACGTGTCCGCTTCGTAAATGACCTTCGGTTGCTGTGCCTGTTCACAGATGCTTATGAGATCATGGAGGCCTGTCCGGTAGCCATTGAGCGACAGATTATTCGACAGGATTTCAGTCACGAGATCCGAGAGTCGTTGCTCCAGTTTCTGCGCCAGATCGTTACGAACGACCTCTGCCTTGAATTGTGCGGTGGCATCTCCGTACGGATTGAAATCACTGTAGTACGTACTGATCCGTTGCTCCGCGCGAATGATGTAATGTCGGAGTTCATGGAGGATATTCTTGCGGACACTCATCCTGCTTTCTGCGCTGCTCAGGTTCGTCGCACACTTCTCGAACATCCGTGGGATCTTTACCTCCTCGCGATATCGCGTGAGTGTTTCGCGGATCTTTCGTCTGGCTTCCGGTGTCGGTGTTGCTTCGAATGAGAATGCGGAGAGATCGAGATTCACTTCATCTCCACTGATGTTTTTGTAGTGAAGAACGGGTGGTTGACTGGTTGCCGTACATTCTTTGACGATCGTCCGGAGTTCGGCATAGTCATCTGCCTTCACGAGTTCATCAGGCGGCACGATGCTGAACGCCATGGTGCCCTGCGTCGTATTCTGGTGCTCGATGAACCGTCGCTTTTCTGACACCTCATCCAGGAACCGCTTCTCGATCAATGCCTTACGAATATCCATTTCCAGTGTTTTCCGCTCTTTTTCAGGCAGATCCGGTCGAGAAGTGAGCTCGGTTTGGAGTCGCTTCTGCACCAGCAGTTCATCCGCGATCGTCCACGTCGGTTCCGTGTGCTTCATGAAGTAGGCGAGGTACGCCTTCTCACGCAGTGACCGGTTGATGGTCACATCGGTCTTCTCGAACTTTGTTTGGTAATGCTTGTTGGTAGCTTCTGTGCCGGTGAACACTTTTCTAAGACTCCCTTCGGCAAGGGTGTCTCCTTTGGCAGCGGCTGTGCCGGCACCTCGTGCGGTCATCTGTTGTTCGATTCTTGTGAGAAGTGTCGGTCCGTCCAGATGAAGGAGATCTTTCTCGGATTGCTTCCACTCACCGATGGATTCGTCGATCGCTATCTTGTATCCGGCAGCTGCGAGGATGGGTGCAGTCGTAACTGCAATAGTCAGCAGTGCAGGAGCAGCACCAGCGGCTGCTGTTGTACCAGTGCTTGCAGTAAGGGCTTCGAATGTTGATGCTCCCGCCCACACGGCTCCGGCTGTCGAGGTGCCCCAGAGTGACCAGACCTGGCGTTCCAAGTCAGCCGCATCTTCGAATCTGCCTTCTTTGCGAGCTTGCTTCAGTGCCTCGCCGGTCTTGGTAAGGAAGTAGATGTCGACAGCGGTGCCGATGACGGGCAGTCCGACCTTTGCACCCGTACCGATGCGTGCCAGCATCTTCGCTCGTGCCAGTGATTGTGCGAGGAGCTTGGCTTCCGCTTCGCCTGCCTCCTGCGCCGCCTGCAGGATGACTGCCTCATGTTCCATTAATATTTTTGCGACCATCGCACGATCTCCGGCAGAACTCGCCTGTTCCAGTTGCTTCAGTACCGCCCCTGCCTCCGTTGCGGGTTGAACAGCTTCACGAATAGCAGCAGCCCCCGTTGTTGTCTTGGTTTGTTCCAGTACTCCCACTCCTGCTCCAGTACCAACGTTTTCCGGTAGCGGAGGAGGTGTCCCCGGCTTGCGCGGGAGTGGCGGCGGTCCGGCTTGTCCCGGTTTGCGTGGTCCTACCCTCGGCGTTTCGTGTGGTCCACGTTGTGCCCGATGCATCTCCTTCGTTGGATCTTCATGGACTGGTTGCGTTGCGGGATGAACAGGATTCGGCGTTGCGAACTTTTTTTGCCGTATTTTCTCTCGCCATTCTTGCATGTTTTGATTTAGATCAAGTTTAGACTTCTTCTGTGTTCGTGCCGTCTTCAATGGACCTTGCGTGAGACTTGTCTCGGATGCCGAAGCTCTTTCTCCAGCGATTGCCGGTTTCACTCCACCCGCTGCCTGCGGTTCACCAGCAACTGGTTTGGTGATTGCTTCAGCCTCTACGATTTCTACCGTCGCTCCAGCAGCACCTGCATTTTTGCCAGTCGTTGCCGCAGCCGCAGCTTCCTGAGTATTCAGTGCGGTATTCCGAAGCTCGCCAATTTTTTTCTCGAATTCACTGATAATAGATTGGTTTCTGTGCTCATGCAGTTCGCGGAGCAATGGTGGTGTGTTTGCATTGATTGGAGTTGTCTTTAGATATTCTCGAAGTGAACTTGCGATACTTTCCTGAATATTTTGGATTCTTCCTATTTCATCGGGATTGAACAATTTTGCGAAGCCGGCTTTGCCGGTGAATCGGTCCATGATTTCCGCTTGTCTGGCGAATTCGGCCCACGTTTCTATCATTTGTAGGGCTTGAGCGTTCGAATGAATTCCCGTGCTCAATGCATACCGTGCTTGTGATATTTTCCCCAGGAGGGATTGATATCCATGATAGATCCTCAGTGCCTCGGCTCCATCAGGACGCATCAGCACAGCAAGAGCTTTGGCACTGTCAAGAGTTGAAGCGAGAGGACCGGCTGCAATTTTCAATGGAACCCAGAGGAGGCTGCGGGGAGTCATTTTCAGTTCCGAACCATGACCGAGCCAGGCGATTTTGTACAATTTGGAAGCTGCGAAGTAGACGGCTCCGGTTCCACCCCAGTGGATCCAGATGTCGGGACAATCTTTGGAGTGTCCCCAATCCCAGAAGTCTTTGAAGAGGATTCCCGGCTGACAGATCACAGTTCCTATCAAGTCCTTGACGATGAATTTGCCGTTGTCATATGCCAGTATCCACTGGTTCTTCTGCATGTAGTTCCATGCATCCAGCCACCTTCCATCCAGATACAGACCCATGAGATGAGCACCGTACTCCGCATCTTTCTTCGCCACGTCCACGCCTTGCTTCGTCGTATCCACGATGACCGCACCGGCACCTGTGATGACATCGCGTCCGGCATTCAAACCTTTTTCGAGCATACTCGGCTCTTCTGCAGGCTGATCCGGCTTCGTTGTATCTCCAGGCTTCTTCTTACTATTATCATCCAGCTTCTTGAGACCGAACATGTACAGGAGGAAGTCCCACGGTGTCTTGGCGTTCTTGTTCCACCATTCCCTGATACTCGCGATACCGAGGACGCCGGTTGCCGCAGCTCCGAGCGAGAGTGTCCACTTTACGCCACGCGATATCCAGCCCTCTTTCTTTTCGTCACCGAAGAAGAGACCGCGAACTTTGCGGTACAGACTCCGGACAATGAAGAAACCGCTTGCCGCTGCCAGTACGTGACCGGTCATGACCAGCGGTCCGCTCTCGTGAAATTCCTTGTACATTCTGTCGAAGAATGGAAGCTTTGGTGCCGGCGTATTCTGCGTGTCGTTTGTTTTTGGTCCCTCCGATGCAGCATTCGTCGCTGTGTTGACGCTCCGCTCGGCTGCCGCGGCTGCTTCCGCCACGGGTTGTAATACTCCATCCAATACCTTTTCTGTGTTGGAGGCAGGGGATGTCTGAGGTTGCGTTGCTTCGATACCTGTTTTTAGCGCATCAATAACAGTTCCTTTGCTCGTTGCCGCGCGTGAACGCAGGCTGTCATGGATGATCTTTTGCACGGGGATCGGTAGTCTCTCCCTGACTTGTCGCCAGAAGTCCGGTTGTTTGCTTTTCTCGTTTGCCAGCTCTAGTGCTTTAGTAGCGAGATCATCAGCTAGCATTGGATTAGCTGCCAGAACTTCCAGAGCTTTTGCTGCCACTTCGATTTCATTCACGAACAGCAATCGTTGTTCCGAGGATTTCCAGCTGTGTTGGAATGTGTGTGTATTCATTGTTCATGTATGAGAAGGATACAATGAAGGTTTCTTGGCAGGAGGGGATTGTCTGGATTTACCTGGAAAAACCGAACCGAGAAAATCGCCGATCACGGCTTTCACTTCTGCGATGGCTCTGTTCACAACGCCCACGGACATCCGATCGATGCCATCATCGATTGGCCAGAGAACTTTTTCTATTTTTGCGATAATGCCTGCTCTCCCTTTGGCAATGACAGAGTCATGTTCCTTTTTTGTCGGCTGCGCTTGATGCGTAAGAATCGGCATAGAATTGTGTGTTGAGGTGAGGATTGAATCCTCATATATTAGCATATTTTGCGAAAGAATGCACATGAAAATGCGCAGAAACAGCCCATTTCTTCTTACCAAGAAACCCATGCATAAAAATCCCCCTGAAACCTCTTGACCCCCCTCAATCACATCCCTACAGTACACCGGCTTACGTTCTGATCTGCCCCCAAAACAATGACGAAGGGCAAGCAGATGTGATAGAACCTCCAAGCGTCCCCCTATGATCGGTGTCATCGCCCGCAAAATCGGCATGTCTCGCGTGTTTCTCCCAACCGGAGAAGCAGTGCCCGTGACGTACGTGAAGGTCGAGGATAACACCGTTCTCCGCACCAAGACCACAGAGAAAGATGGCTACCAGGCCGTCGTTCTGGGTGTTGATCAGGAGCAGATGAAGACGCGCAAGGGGAAGACGCACGAGAAGCACCGCAATCAGAAGGAGTTCCAGATGGAGTCACTCGATGGGCTGGAGAAGGGCAAGAAGATCACCCTTGAATCAATGCCGGTCGAGAGCCTGGTGACAGTCACCGGTGTCGGTAAGGGAAAGGGGTTCCAGGGTGTCATGAAGCGTCACCACTTCGCCGGAGGTCCTGCTACGCACGGCTCACACTTCAAGCGCGAGCCGGGTTCCGTGGGTATGAGAACATGGCCGGGACGCATCCACGCAGGCAAGCGCATGCCGGGTCGCATGGGCAATGTGACGGTATCCCTCAAGCACCGTCCGGTGATCGTGAATGATGCGGTGAAGAAGGTACTGGGCATCAAGGGTCCCATCCCCGGTCCAAACGGTTCCATCGTCTACCTAACAACTGAACCTGCAGTCGTGAAGAAGGCAGTCGTTGCCAAAGCCGCTCAAGCCGCTCCCGCCAAGAAATCTGCTCCCCCCAAGAAATGAAGATTGATTTGTACACATCCACCGGCGAGAAGAAGGGATCCCTCGAGCTGCCTGCCTCTCTCTTCGAAGCCCCCATCAATACCGGGCTGATGCACGAGGCGCTACTCCGTCAGCAGAGCAACCGTCGCACACCCGTCGCACACGTCAAACACCGTGGCGAGATCGCAGGTTCCACGAAGAAGCTCTACGAACAGAAGCACACGGGTCGCGCACGTCGTGGCGCCTCCCGTTCCCCGCTCCTCCGCGGAGGTGGAAAGTCGTTCGGTCCGCGCAGCGAAGCCAATTTCTGGAAGGAGATGCCGAAGAAGATGCGTCGTGGCGCCCTCCTTTCCTGTTTGTCACAGCGTGCCAAGGACGGAGCGATCATCGGTCTCGCCGATTATCCCGAGACAGTGAAGACGAAGACGTTTGCAGCCCTACTCGCCAAGTTACCCATCGCGATCGGTCGGAGAATCCTCATCGTCATCGCGGGAACCGAGAAGGGGCTCATGCTCTCCGCTCGCAACGTGCCGCGCGTGAAGACACTCTTCGCCAAGTACCTGAATCCGGAGGACCTCCTCGTTTCGAAGCACATCATCTTCCTGGCAGACGCTCTGAAAGTTGCCGAGGAGACGTTCGGAAAGAGGATTGAAAGAGAAGTGAAGGTGCAGCCAGTCAAAGCAGTCAAGGTTAAGGAAGCCAAGGAGACCAATCCGTCTTCGCTCCGCTCCGCCGAGGCAAGGGAAACCAAGGAGAAGGTCGTGAAGGCACCCAAGAAGGAAGCATCTAAGAAAGCTCCAGCAACGAAGAAGGCTCCAGAAACTGCCAACAAGAAGAAAGCGTAATTTTTTCTGCGGGGCAGCAGCCCCACTCTCACCTCATCCATGGATCTCTCCTCTGTCATCATCGGCCCGGTTGTCACCGAGAAGGCTGAACGCCAGAAGGCACAGAATATGTACGTGCTCAAGGTGAAGGCAGAGGCCACGAAAGTGGATGTGAAGAACGCGCTGCGCATGTTCTACGATGTTGAAGTCTCCTCTGTCCGCGTGCTGCGCGTCGGTCCCAAGCGTCGACAGCTCGGAGACGGGAAGGTCATGGAGAAGCGTCACCGGAGCAAGCGCATGATGGTTACCCTCACGAAGAAGAGCAAAGCACTGGATCTCTCTACATTCAGAGCCGCGTAATGTTCAATTTTCAATTTTCAATTTTCAATTAATCCATGCCAGTCATCCAGCAGAAACCAACGACAAACGCACGACGACAAATGTCGATCGCGGATTTCTCTGGCCTCACGAAGAAGCGGCCGGAGAAGAGGCTGTCTGCTGGCAAGCAGCGCATTTCCGGACGCAATAACCTGGGTCGCGTTACGGTCCGTCACCGTGGCGGAGGGCACAAGCGTCTCATGCGCTTCATCGATTTCAAGCAGAACGACAAGCAGGGGATCGCCGGACGCATCGCTGCCATCGAGTACGATCCGAACCGCTCCGCCTACATCGCCCTGGTTCATTACAAAGATGGCGAGAAGCGCTACATCCTGGCTCCAGAAGGATTGAAAGTCGATGATGAAGTGGTCTGTGCAGAGCGCACGAAGGTGAAGCCGGGCAACCGCATGCGCCTCTCGCACGTGCCGGTCGGCTACCGCATCTACAACATCGAGATGCAGGAAGGTCGCGGCGGGCAGATCGTCCGTTCGGCCGGCGCCAGCGCGGTCTTAGTCGGCTTCGATGCTCCCTACGCCATCATCCAGCTGCCCAGCGGCGAGATGCGCAAAGTTCGTTCCGTCTGCTACGCATCCATCGGTTCCGTCAGCAACCCCGACCACCACCTGATCACCATCGGCAAGGCAGGTCGTAACCGCTGGCTCGGCAAGAAGCCGGAAGTGCTCGGCAAGTCCATGAACGCCGTCGATCACCCGCACGGAGGAGGAGAAGGTCACTCGCCCATCGGTCTTAAGCACCCGAAGACGCCGTGGGGCAAACCTGCACTGGGTGTGAAGACGCGCCGACACAACTTGAAGAGCGACGCTCTCATCATCCGCCGCCGCATCAAGAAGAAGGCGAAGAAGTAGTGTACTATTCACCAGACACGCGGGAAGACACCCGCTCCTATGAAACATTGCCATTGAATCGCGGGTCAGAAGACCCGCGCTGCCCCCCATCATTTCTCCCCCACTATGTATCAGATCATCCTCCCGCTCATCGTCGTCGCATTCATTCTGACAACGACAGCGCTCTGATCATTATTCATTCCCCATCCGCAGGAAGAAACCTGCGCTGAATCGGAACCCACCTACCCATGACACGCTCACTCAAAAAAGGCCCCTACGTCGATCCGAAACTCTTTCGGAAGATCTCCGCGATGATCCAGAAACAGGAGAAGAAGATCATCAAGACGTGGGCGAGAGACTGCGACATTCCGCCGGAGTTCGTCGGCTTTACCTTCGCGGTCCATAACGGCAAAGAGTTCCTCCCCGTCTACGTCACGGAGCAGATGGTGGGTCACAAGCTGGGCGAGTTCTCCTTCACCACCAAGTTCCGGGTCCACGGCGGCAAGATGTCCGCAGCACAGGCTGCCGCAGCCACTGCAGCTGCCGCGCCCAAAGCCATTCCCACCCCTGACGCTAAGAAATAATTTTCAATTTACAATTTTCACTTTTCAATTTCGTGTACGCATCCCTCCAATCCGCCCGGCTCGCACCCAAGAAAGCCAATCTCATGGCTAAGATGGTTCGTGGGCTTACGGTCCCTGACGCCGTCGAACTGCTGCGCAAGACGCACAAGAAGAGTGCCAGGTTGATCGAAGGCGTGCTGCTCTCCGCGATGGCAAACGCATCACACAACTTGAAGCAGGATGCCCAGTCCATGATCCTGAAGACCATTGTGGTCAACCAGGGCACCGCTTACCGCCGCGGCGTCCCGATGGCACGCGGTCGCGTCCGCCCCATCCGCAAGTTCATGTGCCACATCGAAGTGACGCTCGGATTCCCCGGCGATGATCGCAAGAGTCAGAAGAAGACGAAAAAGACTTCACAAGTGACTCAAAAACCAGTAAAAGCTTCCGCCAAAGTTGCGGAAAGCAAGAAGCAGACATCTTCTGTTTCCTCTGGTTCCTCTGCTTCCTCTTCATCCTCCAAATAATGGGTCAGAAAGTTAACCCCAACGGCTTCCGTCTCGGCATCACGCATTCGTGGCCGTCTACCTGGTTCGCTGTCAAAGGCAAGTACCGACAGATGTTCTTGGATGACGTCCGCATCCGCCGGTACATTCAGAAGAAGTACAAGGATGCCGGTGTGAGTTTGATCGAGATCGAGCGTGCCAAGAAGACATCCGTCCTGATCCACACCAGCAAGCCCGGTGTGCTGATCGGCAAGCAGGGAGCAGCCATCGAGGATCTCCGCAAGGATCTGGAGAAGCAGTTTGGAGGCTCCTTCGAAGTCAACGTCCGCGAGATCCGCGCTCCGGATGCCGATGCGTTCTGCATCGCCGAGAGCATTCAGGGTCAGATTGAGCGTCGCATGCCGTACCGCCGCGCATGCAAGATGGCGATGGAGAAGGCTATGCAGGCAGGTCTCATCGGGATCAAGGTCTGTGTGTCCGGAAGGCTCAATGGTGCGGAAATCGCGCGCACCGATCTCTTCAAGGAGGGCAACGTTCCGCTCCAGACGCTCCGAGCGAACATTCAGTTTGCGACCTGTCATGCCATCACGACCTACGGCACGATCGGGGTCCAGGTGTGGGTGTACAAGGGAATGGTGTTCAAGAAGATCCAGGAAGCTAAATCCGCCTCACTTAAGTCTCTTCCCGACGCCGCCTAATATTTTATGTTGCAACCCCAGCGCACCAAATTCCGGAAGATGCATCGCGGTCGTGGTCAATTCCACGGCAAGGCGACGCGCGGCGCAGAACTCGCATTCGGCTCCTACGGGCTGAAGGCGATCACGGGCGGCGAGATCACTGCCAGACAGCTGGAAGCGGCACGCCGCGCTCTGGCACACGCCGTCCAGCGCATGGGCAAGATGTGGATCCGTGTTTTCCCGCAGAAGGCCATCACGCGCAAGTCGCCGGAGGTGCCGATGGGAGCCGGCAAGGGTTCTGTCGAGTTTTACGTTGCTCTCGTGAAGCGCGGCACCATC